>JAWLES010000035.1:0-17410 GCA_041685935.1 Desulfobacteraceae bacterium
GTCAAGGCAGAAATTCTCTTACCACGACGGTCCTGAAAAATTCATCGCGGCTAAGCCGGACCTGATTCTGATCCGGCCCATGATCGCAAGGGGATACGGCCCGCTGGTGCGGCAGCTCGAGCGCAACGGCATCACCGTACTCTCTTTCCAGCCCAACAGAACTTGTGAAATACCTGTTTACTGGAAAAAACTTGGGCGCCTCACCGGGAAAACCGAGCGTGCAAACCGTATGGTGGAGATGTTTCAAAAGAGCGTTGACAGTTTGTCCGCGCTGACCAGGGGTGTCAAGGATCGAAAAAGGGTTTATTTCGAGGCCATCCATTCCAGGATGAAGACCTTTACTCCCGGCAGTATGCCCATATTCGTGTTAGAGACCGCAGGCGGCATAAACGTGGCAGAGGATGCAGACCAGGTAAGGCAGACCAACATCGCTTTTTACGGTAAAGAGCGGCTGCTGTCCAGGGCGGACGAGATTGATGTTTATCTTGCCCAGAAAGGGGTGATGAACCGGGTGACAGTTGAAGAGATCATGTCAGAGCCCGGCTACGGGATAATAAAGGCGATTCGGGAAAACCGGGTCTATCTGGTGGATGAGCCTGTTGTATCAAGGCCCACGCTCCGGCTTCTGGAAGGGATAGTCAGGGTGGGACGGATCCTGTACCCGGACCGGTTCGGGGAGGAAGCGGACACCATTGTCCGAAAAAGCATCAGGAAAGGATATGCACGGTAAAATGAAAGGAATCGTGGTGGCTGCAGTCTCGAGCGGCAGCGGAAAAACAACCGTGACACTGGGACTTCTGGCGGCGCTGAAGCGGCGTGGGCTGAACGTCGCCTCTTTCAAGGTGGGGCCGGATTTCATCGACCCTGGACATCATACCCGGATCACAGGCAATGCCTGCCGGAACCTGGACGGGTGGATGCTGTCAAAAGAATACAACCGTGCCTGCCTTGAGACTTCAGCCCGAAAAGCGGACATGGTGGTGATCGAAGGGGTTATGGGGCTTTATGACGGATACGACGGCCGAACCGAGGCGGGCTCCACTGCACAGATGGCCAAATGGACCGGGTTTCCGGTGCTGCTTGTGGTGGATGCCCGGAGCATGGCAAGAAGCGCAGCCGCTGTTGTTAAAGGGTTTGAGCTGTTTGATCCCGACCTTGACTTTGCAGGGGTGGTGTTCAACAAAGTGGGAAGCAAAGTACACCTTTCCTATCTCACAGAGGCTCTTCAAGGCCGGGTGAACATGCCGTGTCTCGGAGGACTTCCCGGGCAGAGCAATGTGGCCATGCCGGAGCGCCACCTGGGCCTTGTAACCAGTGAGGAGCATATGCTCTCGGAAGAGGCTGAAGCCTTGCTTGCCGGGCTGATAGAGGATCATGTGCATGTGGATGACCTGCTTGAAAATCTGCCTGAAAGAGTTTGTCCGCAAACGGATGAAAACGCTCCGCTTGAATGCCGCAGGGCGGAACCGGCACCATCCGGCCGGGTTGCCATCGGCGTGGCAAGAGATAAAGCGTTTTGTTTCTATTACCGGGACAATCTTGAAATCCTTGAATCGTTCGGCGCGGAAATTGAATTCTTTTCCCCGCTTGAGGACCGGGAGCTGCCGGAAGGCATCCACGGGCTCTACTTCGGAGGGGGATATCCTGAACTGTTTGCAGAAACCCTTTCCGGGAATACCCGGCTTTTGCAGGAGGTTCGAAATCAAAGTGCGGCCGGAATGCCGGTATACGGAGAATGCGGGGGGTTCATGTATCTTTGCCAGGCGCTTTTGGATGCGGAAGGCCGCAGGTTTCCAATGACAGGCTGCCTTCCCTTTACAACAACCATGACTGACAGGCTCAGATCCCTCGGCTACAGGGAGGTCACCCTAAGGCAGGATACTGTAATAGGCGAAAAAGGCTCTGCATTAAGGGGACATGAATTTCATTACTCAAGCCTTGTACAGCCGTTGCAGACTAGTGTGAATCAGGTGTATCAAATATCAAAGCGGTCCGGGCGGAACCTGAAAGATGAAGGATTTCAGCGGCAGAACACCCTTGGCAGCTACATTCATCTTCATTTCGGAAGCTGCATTCAGGCTGCCCAGCGTTTTGTGAAAGTATGCAGAGGTTATGCGGAAAAGAGAGGGGCCTTATGAAAGGACATGAAATCGAGCAGTCGAGTTTTGAAATTATTGAAAAGGAGGCGGGACGCCACGGTTTTGATGAAAACGAGTGGCAGGTTGTAAGAAGAATGATTCATACCTCTGCCGACTTTGAATACATGGACAGCGTCCGGTTTCACCCGGAAGCGGTGGAACGGGGAATCAGCGCGGTGAAAGCCGGAGAGAGGATAGTCACGGATACCGCCATGGCCATGTCAGGCATCCGGAAAAACACGGTGGAAAAGTTCGGCGGGCGGGTGGAATGCCTTATCAGTCGTGAGGATGTTGCCACAGCAGCACGGGAGAAAAACAGTACCCGGGCGAGCGCAGCCGTGGACGCGGCAGCCGCATCTGCCTCCGGCGGCATCTTTGTGGTGGGAAATGCACCCACCGCCCTTCTGCGGCTCATGGAACTTATCCGGGAGGGGAAAGTCTCTCCGTCACTGGTGCTGGGATTCCCGGTGGGGTTTGTAAATGCGGCGGAATCCAAGGCTGAGCTTTTGTTGATGAACACGCCTTATATCACCAATACCGGCAGAAAAGGCGGGTCAGGTATAGCAGCGGCTGTTGTGAACGCCCTGCTGATAATGGCTGAACAAAGAGAGTTGTCATGAAAGAGAAAAAAGGTACACTGTACGGCATCGGTGTAGGGCCGGGGGACCCGGACCTGATTCCGGTGAAATCGGTTAAAATCCTGGAATCGGTTGATGTGGTGTTCGGTGCCTCTTCCAGCAAAAACAGGTTCAGCATGGCAGCGGATATCGCGGGAAAATTTATTCCGGAAAACACTGAAATGATCATGCTGCCGTTTCCCATGACAAAGGACGAAAACGCCAAGACACGGGCGTGGGACGAAAATGCCGAACAGATCGTTGAGGTGCTGGAACAGGGCAGGGATGCAGCTTTTCTCACCCTGGGTGACACGCTCACCTATTCCACATACGGGTATATTCTGAGGGCCGTTCAAAGGCGGGCCCCTCACCTTTCCGTTGTCACGGTGCCGGGAATTACCTCCTACCAGGCTGCTGCGGCCCGGACCAATACCCCTCTGATGGAAGGGGAGGAGTCGCTATTGATATTGTCCGGGGTCAACGGAGGGCAGCATTTGCGAACAAGGCTGGACACAACTGAAAACGTGGTTTTCCTGAAAGCGTACAAGCATGCGCATGATATTGTGGCTGCAGTGGATGAGGCAGGCATGATGGAGAACAGTTTCGGCATTTCAAAGTGCTGCCGTGCGGATGAAGAGGTCATCGAGGATATCCGGGAGTTCAGGCACAGGGAACCTGGTTACTGGACTTTGATAGTGGCCAAAAAGAAGAGACCGGATGACACGTAATAGAAAGTCCCTGAAAGTTTCCCTTTCAGTCAGTGCCTCCCTATCCGCAGCCATGCTCGGATTCGGGTTTTGTTCGGTGGACGGCATGACTGGTGCGGTGTTTGTGGAAAAGCTCATGTTCCCGCTTTTAAGGCTGATGGGTTTTATCACTGCAGGGCTTTTTGCAGGCCAGCTCATTGAAGCGGCAGGCTGGACCAGGATGCTCTCCTTTGCCGCCCGCCCTCTTTTCAACTTCGGCAGGCTCGGAGACCACTGCAGCGCCGCGTTCATCACTGCTTTCCTGTCGGGAACGGCCGCCAACGCAATGCTGCTGGAGTTTTACGAGCAGGAAAAGATCAGCAAAGAAAAGCTGTTTCTCACAAACTTCGTGAACCAGTTTCCAGCCTACTTTCTCCATCTGCCCACGACATTTTTTATCGTCCTGCCGCTGACTGGCAAGGCAGGAGCGCTTTACTTCGGACTTACTTTTGCTGCAACCCTGCTGCGGACGGCACTTTTTCTAACCTACGGCCATTTCCGGTTTGATTCCGGTTTTGTTCCCGAAGATGCCGAATCAGGCTCACTTTCCGATGAAACAGCCGGCAAAAGCGCTGGAGGTTTTTCCATCGGGAAGATATTAAAGGAGAAACTGCCCAAAAGGCTTCTCAATATAGCGGTTTTTGTGATACCTATTTACATTGCCGTTTTTATGTTTAATGCAGCAGGATTTTTTACCGTGGCCAGGGAATGGATGGCAAGGTACTTTGCCGCCTCATTCGCTCCCATGGAATCGCTTTCAGTAGTTGTTGTTGGGTTTGCTGCGGAATTCACTTCCGGCTTTGCTGCTGCAGGCGCACTCATGGACGCGGGTATGCTTACCACCAAGCAGACTGCACTTGCCCTGATCACAGGCAATATAGTCGCGTTTCCGCTGCGTGCGCTGCGGCATCAGCTGCCCAGGTATATGGGCATTTTTTCTCCGAAAATGGGGCTTGAGATCCTTTTGATGGGGCAGGGATTCAGAATTGTCAGCCTGATTTTCATTGCGGTGGTGTTTTATTATGCAGTACCCTGATGTGAACACCACGGATGAAAAGGCCGGGGGAGACGGGTCATGACCAAGGAACGTCTGAAATCCGGGTTTACCACCGGCACTGCTGCAGCAGCCGCAGTCAAGGGGGCGCTGTACAGGCTGATCCGCGGGGTTGCCCCGGACCGGGTATCGATTCCGTTCTTGTCCGAAGGCGGAGTCGAGATCGATATTTATTCCTGCTTTGCTAAAGGAAATGAAACCGCAGTCTGCAGCGTGATCAAGGATGCCGGGGATGATCCGGATATCACCCACAAAGCCGAAATCGGGGCAAGGGTGACACTTCTGAAATCAGGGAACCCTGACCGGCAAGTCGTCATAACAGGCGGCAGCGGCGTGGGCACGGTCACAAGGCCCGGACTTGAAGTGCCGGTCGGAAGGCCTGCAATCAACCCGGGCCCTGTGAAAATGATCAGGCAGGCGGTTAAAGAAACAGCAGGCCCTGACAGGTATGTGCATGTTGAGATATTTGTTCCTGAAGGTGAAACCCTGTCCGAAAAGACACTGAACAGCCGGCTCGGGATCGTGGGAGGAATTTCAATCCTCGGCACCACCGGTATTGTCAGGCCCATGTCCCATGATGCCTACATAGCCACCATTGAATCCGGGGTAAGGGTGGCGTGTGCAATGGATATCAGTCCTTTAATCTTCAGTACCGGCAGGAGAAGTGAACGTTTTGCCCGGGCAGTTTTTCCCGGACTGCCTGAGACCGGGTTCATCCAGGTGGGGGATTTTTTCAGGGCTTCCCTTGAGATTGCAGGGAAGGAAGGTGCACCTGTCGTAATTTTTGCGGTTTTTTTCGGAAAGGCAGTAAAAATGGCAAGAGCGGTTCCGCATACCCATGCGGCCAAATCCGGGCAGACTCTTGAAACCCTTGCAGGCTGGTCGGTGGAATTGACCGGGGATGCGCAATTTGGTAAAGAGATTGCACAAGCCAACACAGCGCGCCATGCATTCGGCCTGATCATGGACCGATACCCGGTGATCATGGAGCTTGTGGGTAAAAAGGTCAGGGCGGCAGCCCTTGACTTCACCGGGCCCGGAACTCAGGTCCACTGCATGATTCTGGGATATGACGGAAGTGTTCTGTTCGACTCCCGGAAAAAAGGAGCCTCCAATGAGTGAATATATGTTTCAGAGCCTGAAAATCATGGTTGTAGGCATGGGAATGTCTGAAAAGGATCTCACCCCGATCCATCTTTCCGTGATCCGTGATGCGGATATTCTGGTGGGTGGAAAGCGGCATCTTGACCTTTTTGATGATACGGAGTTTGAAAAAGTTGCAGTCACCAGGGACCTTCAAGCAGTTTTCACCAGGATACGGGAAGTTGCCGGCAAAAAGAGAATCGCGGTTCTTGCCTCCGGAGACCCTCTGCATTTCGGCATCGGTTCCGCGCTCACAAGGGAATTCGGTAAGGATCATGTGGAGGTTCTGCCCAATATAACCACGCTCCAGGCTGCTTTCGCAAGGATAAAAGAGCGGTGGGATGATGCAGCATGGGTGAGTTTTCACGGGAAAAAGGATGCTGGTGCCCTGATGGGAACCCTTGCCCGGCATGATAAAGTTGCGGTTTATACCGACCCGGTGAACTCCCCCGCAATTGTGGCCGCCCTGCTCCTGGAATCAGGCATGACCGGTTATGACATGCAGGTTTTGTCCAGCCTGGGCACGGATAAAGAAAAAATCCGGTCAGTCTCCCTTGAAGGCGCCGCAGCAGAGGAATTTGACACGCCCAATATCGTGATCCTCAAGAAAAGGGAAGACCGGGCAAGCGTACTGCCGCTTGAGCTCGGCACAAATGATGACCTGTTTGATCATAAGGGCGGCCTGATTACCAAGTCTGAAGTCCGGGCGTTGACCCTGTCAAAGCTGCGGCTTAAAAAAGATCATATTCTCTGGGATCTCGGCGCGGGCAGCGGGTCGGTATCTGTGGAAGCTTCCCTTTTTATCACAGCCGGACGCATTTTTGCCGTGGAGCAGCATGAAGAGAGGGCCGGACAGATCAAAAACAACAAGGAAAAGTTTGGTGTTATCAATATGACCGTGATAAAAGCGACCCTGCCGGAGGGGATGGACAGCCTTCCTGAACCCGACCGGGTGTTTATAGGCGGAGGCGGAGAAAAACTTCCTGAAATTCTGCAGGCCGCCATTGACAGGTCAGGGCGCAAAACCCTTTTTGTGGTGAATACCGTGCTTTTGGGCAGTATGTCCAAAACAGCCGGGGTCTTTGAAAGAAACGGGATGGAAACGGATATCACACAGGTTTCAGTGAGCCGCAGCAGATCCATGCCCCATGATTTACGTCTTGAGGCATTAAACCCCGTATGGATCATCACCGGGAAAAGCAAATCAAGACAAGAGGAGTGAAAACAGGATATGAACGAGGTGTTGTTTGTGGGTGCGGGTCCGGGAGATCCCGAGCTGATAACGGTAAAGGGGCAAAGAGCGGTCATGGAAGCTGATGTTGTCATTTATACCGGCTCCCTTGTGCCTGGTCAGGTGTTGACCTGGGCAAAGAGCGGTGCTGAGAAAATCGACAGTGCGTCAATGACCCTGGAACAAATCATTCAAACCATCAGGGAGGCATGGGAAAAGAAAGGAAGGGTGGTCAGGCTACACACCGGCGATCCAAGCCTGTACGGAGCGGTGTATGAACAGATGGCCGAACTGTCAAAGCTTTCCATTCCTTTTTCCGTAATTCCCGGCATTACCGCGGCTTTTGCAGCAGCTGCATCCATGAAGATCGAGTATACCCTCCCGGAAGTCTCACAGACCCTTATCCTGACCCGAATGGCCGGAAGAACTCCTGTTCCGGAGCTGGAAAACCTTGCTTCCCTTGCATCCCATCAGGCATCCATGGCTGTTTACCTGAGTATTTCACTGGTGGACGAGGTTGCTTCGGTTCTTTCTCGGCACTATGGTGAAGATGCGGTCTGCGCAGTTGCGTACAAGGTGAGCCAGCCTGAAGAAAAAGTTGTATACACCCCTGTGAGTGCGCTCCCTGAAACCGTCAAAAAAGAAAATATAGCAAGCCAGGCGCTGATTATTATCAGCAAGGTCCTGGGCACAGGGTTTGACAGCCTCCGGTACAAATCCAGGCTGTATGACAGGGACTTTTCCCACCAGTACCGGAATGCCGAGGGGTGATGTTTCACTGGAAGTGTTATGAATACATCCCGGTGTGAAAAAGAAACAGCAATATGGGCGGTTACGCCGAACGGTGCCGAACTTGCCTTAAGGCTGTCAGAGGCGCTCGGTGATGCGGATGTGTTTCTGTCCGGGAAAGCGGGCGGCATGAACATGGATGTTACCGGTTTTACCCGCATTTCAGAAATCCTCCCGAAAAAATTTCCCTGTTACAAGGGCCACATCTTTATCATGTCCACCGGTATTGTGGTCCGTCAAATAGCACCGCTTCTGGAAAGTAAAACATCCGACCCGGCTGTTGTGGTGGTGGATGAACTGGGGCATCATGCAGTAAGCCTTGTATCAGGCCATCTGGGCGGGGCGAACGAGCTTGCCGGAAAAGCGGCAAGAGCTGTGGGAGCTGTTCCTGTTATCACCACTGCAACCGACCTGAACAACCTTCCTGCCATAGACATGATTGCAAGGGATAAAAACCTAGTGATTGAAAACCCGGATGCAGTCAAACAGGTGGGCATGGCATTTCTTGCGGGCCGCAGGATCAGGCTCCATGACCCGTACGGCCTTACAGGCGGCAGGATACCCGTGGATCTTTGCCTTCCATTCGCCTCAAGTTCCGGAGATCAAAGAGAAGATGATCAGGAGAATCCGGGTATATGGGTTGATGACACAGGGACACGACACCCGGATAATGTTCTTCGTCTGAGGCCTTTATCACTTGCTGCAGGTATAGGATGCAACAGGGGAACCCAAAGCTCGGAGATTCTCTCCCTTGTTGAAGAAGTCTTCAGAACCCATGACCTTTCCCTGAAAAGCCTTGCCTGCCTTGCCAGCATTTCAATCAAACAGGATGAAAAGGGGCTTCTGGATGCGGCCCTGGCTCTCGGGGTTCAGGCGGTTTTTTATGAAAAAGAAACCCTGTCAAATGTGAAAGGCATTCAATCTCCATCAGGAAAGGTGGAAAAATATACAGGAGTGAAAAGCGTATGCGAAGCAGCAGCGATCCAGTCGGCAAACGGAACCCTGATCGTTCGAAAACACAAGACACAGAACGTGACAGTGGCGGTGGCAAGGAAAATAAACTTTACATAGTAGGAATCGGTCCCGGACACCCTGACCATATGACGGTCAGGGCCCATCAGGTGTTAACATCGGTGGACGCTGTGGCAGGATACATCACCTATATCGATCTTGTCAGGGATCTCATCCGGGACAAGGAGATTATTGCCACAAGTATGAAAAAAGAGGTGGACAGGGTTGAAAAGGCTGTTGCAACCGCACTCCAGGGTAAATCCTGTGCTGTTGTCTCGAGCGGTGATGCCGGGGTGTACGCCATGGCAGGACTTGTCTTCGAGATGTGCAGCAGAAAGGAGATCACTCTCAACCGTCCCGGTCAAAACAGGGAAAACTCCGGGCTGACGCTGGAGGTGGTTCCGGGCGTACCTGCACTTTGCTCTGCAGGAGCGCTTCTGGGTGCGCCATTGACCCATGATTTCGCAGCAGTGAGCCTAAGTGATCTTCTGACACCCTGGGAGAAAATTGAAAAGCGGATTGAAGCGGCTGCAGAAGCGGATTTCGTCATCGCCCTGTACAATCCCAAAAGTCGGAAAAGAGACTGGCAGCTTGCAAGAGCACGGGATATCCTGCTGAAATACAGAGACCCTGATACCCCGGCAGGGATAGTCATTAACGCCATGAGGCCGGATGAGACAGTTTTGGTGACGACCCTGGGCGGTCTTCATGAGCATAATGTCAACATGCTCACCACGGTTTTTATCGGAAACAGTGCCACGTATACATACCAGGATTTCATGATTACGCCCAGGGGATATTCGGAAAAGTACAGCCTTGGGAAAACCGGGGCTGGATGATCCGGGCTCTGAAACCGTCACGGCCGGTCAGGGCGAAATCTGTTGCAGATAAACAGCGTGACTGAAGGAAATGAAACTTGCATATGACGGTTTCCGTATTGTATAATTTTCCTTCATGGATAAAAAATCTCAATGTCTCCTGAATAATTTTCCGAAAACAGTTAAAGGATGAAAAAAGTGAATACGATGAATATCTGCATGTTTACCAATACCTATCTTCCCCATGTCGGCGGGGTGGCAAGATCGGTCTCAATATTTGCCGAGGATTTGAGAGAAATGGGCCACAATGTCCTGGTGGTGGCGCCCACCTACCCGGACAGTGCTGAAAACCCGGAAGGCGAAGGTGGATATGAAGAGGACGGGGTGTTAAGGCTTCCGGCGATCCAGAATTTTAACGGAAGTGATTTTTCGGTCCGGATTCCCATCCCGTTTTATATTGATGAGCGGATTGATGAGTTCGGGCCTGATATTATTCACAGCCACCATCCATATCTTCTGGGGGATTCAGCACTTCGGGCGGCCCGGAAGCGCAGCCTGCCTCTGGTTTTTACTCACCATACCCTGTATGAGGAGTACACTCATTATGTGACCCGTGATTCGGAAGCCATGAAACGGTTTGCCAGTGTCCTTTCCACAGAGTACGCCAATCTCTGCAGCCGGGTGGTTGCACCGAGCGGCAGCATCAGGGATTTGATCCGCGAAAGGGGTGTCAGAACCCGGGTCAGTGTTGTTCCCACCGGAGTGGATACCTCCTTTTTCAGAGCAGGTGACGGAAACTCGTTTCGCAGCATGTACGGTATTCCGAAGAATGTACCGGTTATCGGCCATCTTGGCAGGCTGGCGCCTGAGAAAAACCTGCGGTTTCTTGCCGGGGCCGTTGTCAGGGTGGTAAAGCAGAACAGGCAGGTCCGCTTTCTGGTGGTGGGCCAGGGCCCCGAGAAAAACGAAATTGTAAACATATTCCGGCGTGAAGGGCTTGAGGATAGCCTGGTCATGCCGGGTAAGCTCACAGGCAAAGCCCTGGCTGATGCATACAAGGCCATGGACGTTTTTGCGTTCTCGTCAAAATCAGAAACCCAGGGAATGGTGCTTGCAGAGGCCATGGCCGCAGGAGTCCCGGTTGTTGCGCTTAATGCCCCTGGTGTCAGGGAAGTGGTTGCGGAGGGTGAAAACGGAAGGCTCCTTGATGAAGATGCCGGAGAGGAGAGGTTCGCTTCAGCGGTTTTCCAGATGCTGGATGATGAGGGGCTGATGAGCCGATTCCGGGAATCCGCACTTGAAACAGGTGCGGTTTTTGACAGAAAAAGATGTGCACAGGACCTGCATGCGATTTATGAAGCCACAGCGGCGGAACAGTCGACCGGAATTAAAAAAAACCTGCTGGAGCCCTGGGAGGCGATTCTCATGGCGATTCAGACCGAGTGGGACCTGTTTGCTGAAAAGGCCAGGGCGGTGGCCGGAGTGGTCCGTAAAAACGGAAAAGGAAAATCTTCTTGATCCGGCTTGGCAGCGTAAAGGAAAAGCTTTTGTCCCGGATCTTCTCCAGGCACTCCTGGTTTGCCGGGCTGCTGGACCTTCCGGGATACCCGGTAAAGAGAGGGGATGCCGGGGTGATCCTGATCCAGGTTGACGGACTCAGTCTTAACCAGCTCCAAAAAGCGCTTGCTGCGGAACGTATGCCGTTTTTGAGCGGACTGCTTTCTGCAGATTCCCATGTGCTTACACCCTGCTATTCCGGTATTCCATCCACCACCCCTGCATTCCAGGGGGAACTTTTTTTCGGTGTGAAATCATGCGTTCCCGCGTTTGAGTTTTACGACAGGGAGGATGGTGAGCACAAGGCCATGTTCCATCCGACAGATGCAGCTGAAGTCTCGGCACGGCTTGAAAAAAAGAGTGAGGGTCTTCTTGCGGGTGGTACCGCCTACTCGAACATCTTTGCGGGCGGCGCGGATGAAGCCCGGTACTGTGCAGACCGGGTCACCCTGGAATCCTTGCTGACAGCTGTCAATCCGTTTAAAATGTTGTTTATCCTGATGTTCCATATCGGAAAACTGATCCGGATCGCGGCCTATTCCATGCTGGAATCCGTGCTCGCGGTAACCGACTTTTTCAGAAGCATTATCACCTCAAGGCATATCCGAAAAGAGCTGACCTTCATCCTGGCCCGGATATTCGCCTGCATCGGGCTCAGGGAGCTGATCCGGTTCAGGGTTAAAATGGACATCGCAAGGGGAGTTCCCGTAATCAGCGCCAACCTTATCGGATATGACGAGCAGGCGCATCGCCGAGGTCCGGGTTCCAGGTTCGCACACTGGACCCTCAGGGGCATAGACGATGTGATAAGGGATATATACGAAACCGCCGTAAAGGCGGAAGGGTGCGGATACAGGTTCATTGTATATTCCGACCACGGCCAGGAAGAGGTGGTCAGCTATGCAGACCGGTTCGGAAAATCGGTGAGGCATACGGTTCAGGAGGTCTATGCTGAAAACAAAGCCGCCTTGTCCGGAAAAAAGATGAAAAACCCTGACAAATCATCAGATTATCTGTACTACCGGTCGCGCAAGTTTGTTTTTCCAGGTATCGGTTTTATCCGGAAAAAAGAAGGAATACCTGTCCATGTGGAAGTCACCACCATGGGGCCTTTCGGACATGTGTACCTGTTCGGGGACATGTCTGAGGAAAAGCGGTCGGTTTTTGCCCGGAATCTTGTGGAAAAGGCAGGCATCCCTCTTGTGCTGTACAAACACGAGCAGGGGATAGCCGCAGTAAACACAACAGGGGTGTGGGACCTGGAAAAAGAGCGGGCTCATGTTCTGAAAGAAGGACACCCCTTTGCCGATCAGGTGGTCCGGGATCTGGCTTCGGTCCTGGATCACCCGGATGCGGGAGAGCTTGTTATTTCCGGGTGGAGTACAAAAAATTTTCCCCTGACGTTCAGTATTGAAAACGGTGCCCATGGGGGGATCGGATCTGAAGAGACCCGTGGATTCGTCCTGCTGCCCAGGGAATGGGAAAGTGACGCCCCCTTTTTACGGGCTTTGGATATCAGGGAACTCGTCATGGCATATATGAAAACGGAAAAACAAAAGAGGAACTATTGAAAGTACAGATGCATCGTGACGGCGATTTTACCCTCAAGGTAATGACATATAATATCAAAAGCTGCATGAACAGGGGCCGTAAGGTGGACCCTGAATCCACGGTGGAGTCGGTCTCATGTTTGATGCCGGATGTTATCGCACTGCAGGAGGTGGATGTCGGAAAAAAACGGACCGGGTTCATGGACCAGGCAGAATACCTGGCGGGCCGGCTGAATATGAACCATTATTTTTTCCCGGTAATGGAGAGTGAAGAGGAAAAGTACGGACTTGCGCTCTTGAGCGTATACCCTGTGGCGCACCTGGAGTGCTGTTTCCTTCCAGCGCTCGGCTCGGGAAAACCAAAGGAGCGGCGGGGATTTATGGCGGCAAGGATTGAAACCCCGGCCGGTTCGCTTAACGTGGTCAACACTCATTTGGGCCTGAATCCTGGAGACAGGAAGGTTCAGGCGGAATCCCTGTTCAGGGATGAGGCGCTTCGCAATACCTTTACGGAGAACGAGGCACTGATTTTGTGCGGTGATTTTAACTGCGGCCCCAGATCCCCGGTATACCGGAAAATCGTGACACATCTGAAGGATGTGCAGACAGCAGCGGCCCAAAGAGGATATCCCAGATCCACTTTTTTTTCATGGTATCCCTTTCTGCGGCTGGATCATATTTTTGTTTCGGAACATTTCAATCCTGTTCACGTTCATGTGCCTGGAACCGGCAGGGCAAAATCGGCATCTGATCATCTGCCGGTGTTTGCGAAGCTGGCGCTGAACAATAGTATCCGCCTGAAAAAGAGGGCCGGATGAAGCGTACGATCCTCATTGTTTCAGGTGTTGTTCTGTGCCTGGCAGTTGTTTACGTGCTGGCTGGTTTTCCCGATCCCAGGGAACTTCTGCGGTTTGTGAAGAATCCTGATATTCATCCGGCCCTCCTGCTTCTGGGCTTTTTTTTACTGCCCTTTTTCGGGTTTCCGGTCACGGTTCTGCTGGTCCTTCTGGGGCTGAGGTTCGGCAGTGCAGCAGGACTGTTGTTCATGTTTCTGATCATGCCGCTGCATCTTGTAATCTCCTTTGCAGCGGTCCGTTTCGTTTTCGGGAGCTGGATCAAAAAGATAGTCGGGGAAAGCAGGTTGCAGGGTCTTCAAGTGCCGGAACACCGGCATATGGAGTTCAGCCTGGTGTTCATGGCAGTTCCGGGGTTGAGTTATACAATGAAGAATTACCTGCTTGCGCTGAGCGGAGTAAAGTTCCGGTACTATTTTCTTTTCGGCTGGCTGGCCCAGGGCATAATGGGAGCTCCTTTCGTGATTCTCGGGAAATCGCCATCGGACTGGAGCCCGCGCCTGATTTTCGGTATGATTTTGATTTTTGTGGTCATATATGTTTTCATGAAGTGGGGACGTAAACGGTTGCAGCGTATGCTGCAAACCTCGGCCAAGGAAAACACGGATTTTAAGGAAAGGTGACTGATCATGCTTAAAAAATGGTTGCCGATGAACTATATACTGAAAAGAGCGGCAAAATCGTATGGATTTATCGATCCGATCAAGGTCCTGGCACGGCTGCGACAGTTCGGCCATCCATCCGAGGTCAAGGAGCCCATCGAACTGATCCGGGCAGGGGTGGTTTTCCATGCCAGGGGCCTTATCAACACAAGGGCCATCCAGTACAACCTGGACTGGGTCTGGCCCTACTGGGTTGAAAAACAGTTCAGGCCCAATGATGTATCATTTATTCCCAGGGGGTTTTCCTTCAGCCATGTGAATCTGACCCATCGAAACTGGACAGCGGTCGGACTGCCTGATACACCCCTTTATCCGATTGTGGACCCGAGAGGACTTGTGACTCCTTTTCTTGATGCCTGGTCCGTGGATTTCTGGGTGCGGTCCGAAGATGGTTCGCTGCTGTTGCCTTCCAGGTGTGAATCAGTGGACCAAAAGCTTGATTATTCCTCCGGGCTTGCCGTTCATACCATATCTCTGCAGGAGAACCTTGCGCTCCGGATATCGGTACGGGTGGTTCATTCCGACACCGGCCCCCAGCTGGTGATCAATGCCGAGGCTGACACAAACCAGGGGGATTCGGTGATTCTGGCGCTGCGGCCCTACAACCCCGAAGGAATCCAGTTCATAGACCATATTCAGTATGATCAAAGCGCTGACTGCTTTCTTGTGAACGGCGACCAACAGGTTCAAATGGACCGGTCTCCGGACAAGGTCCTTTTGTCCAGCTACGAAAAAGGAGATGTTTCCAGGCTGCTGGATGAGGATCAGCAGGGACATTCAGTGGAATGCCCCATCGGCATGGCAACTTCCGCCGCCTTTTTCCGGGCCCGGCGGAACGGGCGGCAGGAATTGGAAGTCAGGATGAACCTTGCTTCACAATCTTTTGGAAAAAAAGACTCCGGTGCCGGGGGAAAGGGTGATTGGGACAGTTATACCGCCAAAACCGCGAACCTTGAAATCCCGGATAAAAAAATCAGCTTCCTCTACGAGGCAGCGGTTCGCACACTTATTCTGCTGACCTGTGACGAAGCGTTCCCGGGGCCGTACACCTACAAGAGGTTCTGGTTCAGGGATTCGTGTTTCATGATCAATTCGCTTCTGGCCATCGGCATGGAGGAACGGCCGGAACGGCTGGTCAAGAAATTCCCCGATCTTCAGAAAGCCGGGGGATATTTCCAGTCCCAGGAGGGTGAGTGGGATTCCAACGGCCAGGTCCTCTGGATCGCTGACAGGCTGCAATCCTTGACAGGGTGTTCATACGGCAGTGACTTCTTGAAATCACTGTTCAAGGGGGCCCGCTGGATTGAGAAAAAACGCATCAGCAAAAGTGGAGCTGACAATCATCAAGGCCTTTTTCCGCCCGGATTCAGTGCCGAGCATCTGGGACCCAACGATTATTACTACTGGGATAACTTCTGGGGTCTGGCCGGTCTTAGAGCCGCAGTCCGCCTGTTCACAAGGTCGAATATGGAAAAAGAGAAACAGGCGGCGCAAGCGTGGGCGGACGATTTTGAAAAAAAGATTTTTTCAAGCATTGCAAACATTCCCGGAAAAATGCGAAACGGTGCGGTGCCCGCATCCCCCTACCGGCGGATGGACGCAGGCGCAGTGGGGTCGCTGGTTGCGGACTATCCCCTCCGGATCACAAAGCCGGGGGATGACCGGATTATGAACACCATAGACTACCTGATGGAGAACTGTTTCCATTCCGGTGCCTTTTTTCAGGAGATGATCCATTCGGGGATCAACATCTACCTGACGTTGGCCATTGCCCAGACCTTTCTGCGGTGCGGTGATCCGAGGTATCGCCCCCTGATTGACAAGGTGGCCGAGCTGGCTTCTCCAACCGGCCAGTGGCCCGAGGCGATCCATCCCTTCACCGGCGGGGGCTGCATGGGGGACGGCCAGCACGGCTGGGCCGCTGCCGAGTGGATCATGATGATCCGCAACCTGTTTGTTCGGGAAGAAGGGGATCAAATCATTATCGGCTCCGGGGTCTTCCCGGGGTGGCTTGCAACCGGCGAGCCTCTGATGTTCGGGCCCACACTGGTAAAAGGCGGCAGAATCACGGTCCGCCTGCGTCAACCGGGTGGTGAAGGTCCGGTATATGTGGATATCGAGGCGTCCGGCATGAAGCAGGATACGGAATACCGGATCGAAGTTCCCGGGTATGTACCCCAAACCGTGATCGGAGCCGGGGAAGGTGTCCGGGTGGAACCTGAATCCGCAGGCGCGGCAGTGTAAAAGAATCCGGCGTTTTACAAATCAGTACGCGGTCTTGCGTTGTAATTACTGCCTGACCGGCAAAATTTCGCCGATATCCATGATGGAAAACCGGGACGGATCCAGTTGGTTGTCCCGGATATACCGTTTGAGATCCAGTCCCGGGAAACCTGCGGGCTCGCTGCCCAGGGGGAACGTTCCCCACTGGGTGGGGATGAAGTAACTGGCGCCGAGTTCCTCAAATGCCCGGACCGCTTCTGGAATATTCATGTGCTGGTAGTGCATGAACCATCTGGGATGATAAGCGGTCGTGGCGAGGAATGCATAATCGATGGACTGATACTTGCGGCCGAATTCCCTGAATCCCTTGAAATACCCGGAATCTCCCCCGAAATAGAGTGTGGCTTCGGGTGTGACCAGAAGCCAGGAAGCCCACAGCGTACGATTACGGCCCTGGCCGATTCTCATGGACCAGTGCTGGGCCGGAAGGCATACGATTTTGGAGCCGGGCCCGGTTTGTTTTTCCTCCCACCAGTCCATTTCCAGAACCACTTGTTTGTTCATTTTTTCGACATACGTTTTCAGGCCTTCAGGTACGTAAACGGAGGCGTTTGCCGGAAGCTGTTCCATGCTGGAGCGGTCCAGATGGTCATAATGGTTATGGGAGATTACGATGTTGAGATTTTCTCCGGAAATGTTGAGATCCCTGAGTGAAATCGCCGGCGGTGTGACACGGGCAGGCAAAAGCGCGCGTTTTGTGAATATCGGATCCGTGAGCCAGTATTCGCTCCCGATCCGCACAAGGAAGGTGTTGTGCCCGATCCAGAGAATGAAATCGCCGGTTGTGCCGGAAAGCCTTTCCGCCGTATCCGGTATCACCCGGGGCTGAAAGTGCTTCTCTTTGTCCGAGTACTCTGTTCGGCTGAACAGTTTCCATCCAAGAACCGAAAGAAAGCTTTTGTCGGCCATTTTGAGCCAGGGATTGAAAAACCCGCCCCCTTGAAAGTGGGGCGCATA
>JAWLES010000036.1:0-17175 GCA_041685935.1 Desulfobacteraceae bacterium
GCGCTCCCAGGATCACAACCACCATAAAGGCCGGAACCCGTGTCGACAGAGACCAGCGCATGTCCGAAAAAATCGAAAGCGTTCAAAAGAAGCCGGGGCAATAAAATGACGGAAAAAACAGACGATCCCATCTTCACAAAAAGCTTCTGGATTGAAAAGTGGCAACAGGGCACGGAAGGCGAAGGCAACGACACCCTCAAAGTGGGCAAAGGTTTTTCAACACCCGGGTACTGGGACCGCGCCGCACAATCCTATGACAAAAACGAAAACGAACTTTTGTCCAGAAAAGCCGAAAAAACCGTAAAACTGTTCAAAACCGTCCATGGCCCTTTAGAGGGCTGCACCGTACTCGACATCGGATGCGGAACCGGGTTTCTGGCAAGACACCTTGCCTTGCAGGGCTGTCTTGTAACCGGACTTGATTTTTCCGGCAAAATGATTGAGCGCGCAAAGCAGGACCTGCCCGGAAACCTTGAAAACCGGGTTGAATTCCATACCATGGACTGGAACCTGATCGACCTTGAAAAATCGGGGTGGACCGGAGGGTTTGACATTGTTATAGCTTTCATGTCCCCTGCCGTGTCCACACCCGGCCCCTTTTTCAAAATGATACAAGCCTCAAAAAAAACATGCGCCATACGCGGATGGGCTGAAAAACGCAAGCATGTTATCCTTGACAACCTTTGGGAAATCATCATGGGCAAACCCCTGAAGGACAAACCCAGAAATTTTTTATACAAAATCAACCTTCTGTTCTCAATGGGCTGTTTCCCTGAAATCACATTCGATCGAGTCCAATGGGAAGAACCGGTTCCTGTTAAAGAGGAACTCAACAGCCAGCTCTCTTTTTTTAAAACGGTTTCCGACAAACCGCAAAAAGAGCTTGAACGAATCATCAGGGATCACCTGAGCCGCATTTCTGAAAACGGAACCATTACAAGAGAGCACAAAGGCATCACAGGAACCGCCCTGTGGCAAAAAGCCCGTGACCGGGGAATCAGGAAACAACCGACCTGATACGAGTCCAGCCCTCATCCGGGATTTGAGCTCCTTTTACACAAACCACTTCCGAACCGCAGGCAGAGCCTATAAGGCCGCACTTTTCAACCGGGAACCCGTTTGCAATACCGTACAGAAAACCCGCTGCCCAAAGGTCTCCGGCGCCAGTTGTATCCACGGCCTTTTCCGCAAGAACCGGGTCGATACATGTAACAGTTCCGCCGCATGATATCAGGCTTCCCCTTTTTCCGATTTTGAGAACCGCATATTCAACATTTTCAGCCATTTTTTCCAGAGCCGCGGACTCGTCTTTAAGTCCGGTATAGGCTTCAGCCTCGTCTTCATTGGCTATCAGTATATCAACATACTCGAGGATCAGATCATCCAGTATATCCCTGGAAGCATCCACAACTTCAAAACTGGCAAGATCGAGTGCGATTTTCGCACCCCCTTCTTTGGCGGCACGAAGAACCGCCATCATAAGATCCCTGTTAAAAAGAAGATATCCTTCCACCACCGCAATGGCGGTCTCTTTGAACATATCCGGGGTGATGCTTTCCGGGTCAAGCCCTGTAGAGGCGCCAAGAAAAGTAAACATAGACCTCTGGGCATCCGGGGTAATAACGGAGAGCACTTTACCGGTCGACTCATCTGAAAGAAAAAAACGGCAGGAGACGTTGCATTTTTTCAGCTTGTCCTCATAGGAATCGCCGTACTCGTCCGCTCCCCTCATCCCGATAAACTCAGCATCGCCGCCGAGCATTCCAACTCCAACGATGGTGTTGCATGCAGCACCTCCGGGAACGATTTCAACATCCTGGCCGGATTTTTTCAGGATACCGTCAATTTCCGCGCCGTCATCCAAAAGGGTCATCCCGCCTTTTTCCTTGCCCACGCTCTCAAGGAACTCATCAGTCTCGTTCACCAAAAGGTCCACAAGTGCCGAGCCGATTCCGGTAATTTTTGTTCTTTCTTTGTTTGCCATTCTGTTCTCCTTGCGTATTCCTAATTTTAATTCAGTATTTAGTTTCCACTCAATGTATTTTCTTTATTAGCATATCAATTTATCAGCATATGTCAATAATATTTATAATGCCTCATTAGAACACATTACATTCACAAAATCAAACTTAACCTGATCAATAAAAATTACCGAACCGCTTACTAAAAAATCTATTGAGCACAATTTAGTTTGAGCTCAATATTTTTTGTTGACATATTGATATTCATCTTATAAAGTTAATTTCTACATTTGGAAATGAAAGTATCGTTGATTAATTTTAACTGTTTATCAATATTCACACCAAAGACTAAGGAGCGAACAATGGAAGAAAAACAAAGTTTTCTGTTTACATCCGAATCCGTAACCGAAGGCCATCCTGACAAGGTTGCAGATGCCATATCGGATGCGGTTCTCGACGCAATCATAGCCGAAGACAAGGACGGAAGAGTTGCCTGCGAAACAATGGTCACAACCGGGCTTGCCGCTGTTGCAGGCGAGATCACCACTGACTGTTACGTGGACATTCCCTCGGTTGTGAGAGAAACAATAAGGGACATCGGATACAATTCGTCCAGCATGGGATTCGACTGGCAGACATGCTCGGTTATAACGTCCATAGACCAGCAGTCCCAGGATATTGCACAGGGTGTTGATGAAGGAACCGGCCTTTACAAGGAACAGGGCGCAGGAGACCAGGGGCTTATGTTCGGCTTCGCCTCGGATGAAACCCCGGAACTGATGCCCATGCCGGTCATTTATGCCCATAAGCTTACAAAACGCCTGGCAAGAGTCCGGAAAAACGGATCCCTTGATTTTTTACGCCCTGACGGCAAATCCCAGGTAACGATTGAATACAGTGACGGTCAGCCCCAGCGGGTGGACACGGTTGTTGTCTCAACCCAGCATTCACCTGCGGTTACGTACGAAGAAATCCGGGAGGCGATTGTCAAAGAGGTGATCAAAAAAGTGATTCCGGCCGAAATGATGGACGGGGACACCCGGTTTTTCATCAATCCCACCGGCAGGTTTGTTACAGGCGGGCCCATGGGAGACTGCGGGCTGACAGGAAGAAAAATAATCGTTGACACCTACGGCGGCCAGGGAAGCCACGGCGGAGGCTGTTTCTCCGGGAAAGACCCCTCCAAGGTGGACAGGAGCGCATCCTACATGGGAAGATACGTGGCCAAAAACCTTGTTGCCTCCGGCCTTGCAAACAAATGCGAGGTCCAGGTAGCATATGCCATCGGAGTTGCAGAACCGGTATCCCTGCTGATCGATTTCATGGGGACGGGAAAAATATCTGAAACGAAGGCGGTTGAACTGGTAAGACAGGTTTTTGATTTAAGGCCCAGGGCCATCATTGAAGACCTGGATCTTCAAAGACCCATTTACCGCAAGACCTCCGCATACGGCCACTTCGGAAGGAATGATCCGGACTTTACCTGGGAGAAAACCGACAAGGCTGACATCCTGAAAGAAAAAGCAGGCATCTGAATATATTAACTGCCATGTCAGGACGGGCAACCCGGCCTCCCGGATATGGCAGTTTTGCATAACCCCTTAAAAAAATAAAAATTTTTATTGACACGAAATCGAATATCCATTATATTTCATTACAACATATCAATTTATACTGATATGTTCATATAATCGGAAAACACCAAACGGTTCAGCATCCGGTTTCAAACATTTATGACGCCGGAGTCGAATTTGAACCCCGGAAAAAAACAAAAGGAGTACAAACATGTCATACTCAAACAGCAACACACCGTTTCTGGAGCTTGATCTTGATCTTGACAACAAGATAAAGGACATTTCCCTTGCACAGGACGGCCATAAAGATATGCAGCTTTCTGAAAAAGAGATGCCAGGGCTGATGTCCGTAAGGGAGAAATACGGTCCGGACAAACCCCTGAAAGGGCTGAAAATCACAGGAAGTCTTCACATGACGATTCAGACAGCCATGCTCATTGATACGCTTTACGAACTCGGCGCGGATATCAGATGGGCCAGCTGCAACATCTTCTCCACCCAGGACCATGCTGCGGCAGCCATTGTGGACAAAGGAACCGCCAAGGTATTTGCCTGGAAGGGAGAAACCCTGGACGAATACTGGTGGTGCACTGAACAGGCCCTGACCTGGCCCGACGGAAGCGGACCCGACCTGATAGTTGACGACGGCGGCGATGCCACACTGATGGTCCATGAAGGCGTCCGGGCTGAAAAAGACCCGTCCATTCTTGAAGGCGAGGCCGGAAGCGCAGATGAAGTCGCTCTTGTAAAACGGCTCAAGGTCAGCCTTCAGAAAACCCCTGACAAGTGGACAAAGATCGCTGAAAAAATCAGGGGCGTCTCTGAAGAGACCACCACTGGCGTTAACAGGCTATACCAGCTTGCGGAAAAGAAGGAATTGCTTTTCCCCGCGGTCAACGTCAATGATTCAGTGACCAAGTCCAAATTCGACAACCTTTACGGCTGCAAGGAATCACTTGCTGACGGCATCAAACGTGCAACCGATGTAATGCTTGCCGGCAAAACCGTTGTAATTGCCGGATACGGGGATGTGGGCAAAGGCTGTGCAGAGTCCATGAGAAGTTATGGAGCAAAGGTGCTGGTAACTGAAATCGATCCTATCTGCGCTCTGCAGGCTTCCATGAACGGTTTCGAGGTTACCACCATGGAAAAGGCGGCACCGCTCGGAGACATATTCGTTACAGCAACCGGTAACTACCACGTCATCAGTGGTGAACATTTCAAAAAGATGAAGGACGAATCCATTGTCTGCAACATAGGCCATTTTGACAATGAGATCGATATGGGCTTCTTTTACAGCAATCCAAAGGCGCAAAAGCTGACCATCAAACCGCAGGTTGACAAATGGACGCTTGAAAACGGCAATTCCGTGATTATCCTCGCAGAGGGCCGTCTTGTGAATCTTGGCTGCGCAACAGGGCATCCGAGCTTTGTCATGAGCAACAGCTTTACCAACCAGACCCTTGCCCAGCTTAAGCTTGCCGAGGAAGACCTTGAGAAAAAGGTATACACACTTCCCAAGGAACTTGACGAGGAAGTGGCCAGACTCCATTTGAAAAACCTCTCAGTGGAGCTTACCCGTCTCACGGAAAAGCAGGCGGGATATCTCGGGGTATCAGTTGACGGGCCCTACAAGTCCGACCATTACAGGTACTAAAAGCCGCATCGCCCCCGGCTTAACAGCCTTGCAGGGCACGGCGGAAAAAATCCCGCTTCAGGCATAATTCCTGCCTGAAGCGGGATTTTATATTCCGGGACTTTATATTCAGGGGCTATCAGTCAATTCACCGGTTGTCAGATAAGGTGATATATTCTCATCAACAACTCCGGGCGTTTTTACATCCATCAGTGAAACGATCCGCTGAAGCGAGCTTAAAATCATCATCTTTTCCCACTGTTCAAGTTCGCCGAACTGTTTCACAAAAATCTCCTGCATTAAAGGAGGTGCCTGATCAAGAACCTGTGCACACTTTTCAGTGGGCTCTATTACAACTCTTCTGCGGTCGGTTTCACTCCTTGTTCTGATCAAAAGCCCTCTTTTGTGAAGCCGTTCCAGAATACCGGTAACGGTGGCCTGGCTCAGGGAAACCTCCTTGGCTATGGCTCCCACAGTCATGGCCTTTTCCCTGGAAATGGTCTGCAAAATAACAAGCTGCGGAACCGTGAGTCCGAACTTCCTCACAAGCTCCCTGGAATGAAGATCAATCGCCTGGATGATCTGCCGGATTGAAATCAGTACCTTGTCTGTGATGGAATCGCCCGTAAGTTGATTTTCAGCTCTGCTTTCCGTCATTTCCGAATCCTTTAAAACATATTAACCCGCTGTTCTGAAACCTGTTCCCTTATACTTAAATATTGTGGAAAAATATAACACATTTATAAAGAAAAGGAAATTCACTATTTTCAAATTTACAGTAAAGAGTATCGATTTTGCGGAAATTTTACGGAAATGGTACCGGAATTGTTAAAAGCGGGAAACTATAAGTGTGTGTGGGGCAATCCGCCCATTGTATGGACATGCTCATGCTGGTGAATATGGACCTGATCATCGGTCAGCAGCCTGCCTTCCTTCATGGAGTAAATCTTGCCGCAGACTTTTGAAATAAAATCAAACTCGTGGCTGATCACAAGGTAAGAGATATCCAGTTGGGAGAGCACCGACTGAATCCGCTCTTTCACAGCCGAATCCAGCCCGGAAGTGGGTTCGTCCAGAAGCAGGACCTCCGGTTTCATCGCCAGAACCGACGCCAGGGCAACAAGCCTCTTCTCCCCTCCTGAAAGCCGGTGCACAATGCTTTGTTCAAAATCGGATATCCCGAGAAGGCTCAATGTTTCCCTGGCCACATCAAGGGCCTCTCGGCTCGAATACCCCAGGTTCAGCGGCCCGAAAGCCACATCATCTATCACATGGGGATTAAACAGCTGGTCATCCGCATCCTGAAACATCAGCCCGATCTTCGGCCTTAAAACGGAAAAATCCTTTTCAGATGATGCCTTTTTCCCGAAAAGTTCGATTGTTCCTGAGCCGGGTCTGCACAACCCCATGATAACATGCAGAAGAGTGGTCTTTCCGCTGCCGTTGGGAGCAATCATACCGATTCTGTCAGACCGGAACAGTTCGAAATCGATGTTGTCGAGCACTTTATTTCCCGAGGACGGGTAGGCGAACGATATGTTTTCAAGCTTTATCAGGCACTCTTTGTTCATCAGACCTTTTCCGTCACAAGCACTGGGCAGCCACAAGGACTGCCGCTGTAGAAATAACTGTCACGCAGAATATTATACTTACTGTATCCATGCGGAATTTGTCAATGGTTTTAAAGGTTCCGTCAAACCCCCGGCAGATCATTGCCTGATGAACTCTTTTCGACCGCATGGAGGCCCTGATGAACAACATACCCGCAAGGTACGCAAATGTTTTGTATGAATGAATATTTGTACCCGGAGTGAACCCTCTTATCCGGGCAGCCCGGTAGAGGCGGTCATACTCTTCCTGGATTACTGCTATATAACGGTAGGTCATGAGTATCAAAAAAACCATTTTCGGAGACAGGTGCATCTTTTCAAGGGCATGGCCCATGGAGGGGACTGTCATGGTGGCAACGAACGCCATGAAAAACAAAAGAATGGAAACGGATTTCAGGGTGATCATGCAGGTGAACAAAACCCCTTCCAGGGTTATATCGAAAATAAAAACCGAATACAGGGGCCGGCCGTCGAATGTCACCGGAAGCACCAGCCATGTCATAAGCAGAAAAAGCATAACCGGTTTCAGCCGCTTTACAACCTGTACAACAGGAAGGGTTGCTATCCATGCAAACACGAACGATAGAAACAAATAGCAGGCCAACACACTGAAGTCACTGCTCAAAGCGCATGCAAAGGAAAGGATCACCGCACAGAGAATCCTCACACACGGGTTGATCCGGTGCATGAAAGAATCTCTGAAAGCAAGGGTTTCCTCGATCAATTCTCTTTGGTTCTCCCTCTTTTTTTACGGACATAAGAAAGTGCAAAAAAGCTGAGGAAAATCAATACAATTCCGGAAACCACCTTGACAACCCCGGGACTTTTTACCTTTTCTTTCTTTCCTTGAGCATATTTTTCCTTACCGCTCTTACCTTTGGCCCCTTCTTGAATTTCACTGTATTCCAGGGTCCAGGTGCCTTTATGTCCTGATCCCGCCTCTAAAGTGATCACAATATCGGTTTCAAGGCCCTTTGGAACGGGAAAGGAGAATTTTCCTTCTTCATCAGGCTCACCTTTCAGCAGGACATTACCCTTTTGATCCTCCACTTTTATCGTACCGTCCGTCACCGGCGTATTTCCTGAAAAACCGCTCTCCGTGTAAACGGTCCCGTCCTCTGCATAGGCAAACACATAAACTTTATGGGCATTAACACCCCCGGGCAGCAGAAAGAGTACAAGAAAAACCTGCAGTACAAAACCAATCCTTTTTACGATCATCTGCTTTTCTCCGGTAAAATTTCAGGGTATACTTTTTTGAAGAATGTTACACAGAATCCGGTGACAATGGCCTCTATGACCATAACAGGCACGTGTGCCCCAATTATCACCAGTGTGACTTCAATGAACTGCTTTTCGGTGAGATAAAGGGCTGCACCGAGGAGGATTGATGAAAAAAATATGGAAAAGGCGCCCGCCGCGGCCGAAGCCATAAAAACCACCCTGCCGCTCCTGTTCAGGAAAGGAGAAAACACGTAGTACACTGCAATGGCAGGCACCGCCATTATAACAGTGTTCACTCCAAGGGCTGTTATGCCTCCGTACTGGAACAAGACCGCCTGGAGCAGGAGTGCCACCAGAATGGCGGGGAATGCAGCCCATCCCAAAAGCAGCCCCACGATACCGTTTAAAATCAGATGAACACTGGACGGCCCGAAATTTACATGAATCAGCGAAGCCACGAAAAAGGCGGAAGAGAGAATTGCCACATTCACAATTCCTTCGTAATCGACTTTTTTCAGACCCGCCACCGTTCCGGCGGCAGCTGCAGCTCCCCCGGACGCCAGCACCGCTGCGGAAAGCACACCTTCGGATATATGCATACTACTTCTTTTCCCGCCATTCTTCGAACCTGACCCAGATCACGGCACCCAGTTCGATTTCCTTTTCCTCACCCTTGTGAACTTTTGTTTCCCCGGAAGTACTAAGCGCGGCAAATCCCCACCAGCCCGAACCAGGGACGGCATAACTGAAAACCCCGTTTTTGTCAGCTTTCACCGTCTGGGTCACCATATAGTCCGAAGGTGCCTCAAACCTTCCTTCCCTGTCATAATACTCCACCTCGACTTCCGCATGGGGGACAGGCTCACCATTCAGCTTCACCACTCCCTGGAACAGGTTGTTCTCATACAGTGCATAAGGCTTGGTCAAGGGAACGATTTCGGTTTTAAGCCCGACTTCCGCATCCCATCCTTCATCAAGGCCGTAGGCAGCTGCAACTGTCTTTGTATAGTGGATGATATAGCAGTCTTCAGCAGGTTCCCAGTAGGGCTCGGGAACCATGCAGAAGGTATAGGCCCCGGGCCTTTTAACCGGATAGTTCGCCTGCCAGGCTTTTTCACCCATAACCTCGGCACTCTCGAGCGAATCGAGAAGAGACTCTTTTTTACCATCCTTGACCACGAAAAAACGCTCAGGTTTCACCAGCTCCATCCCCCTGCCTTCAAATGGATGGGAAAAGGAGAGTTCAAGATCAATCGACCTTTCATCATCCTTCATTACCATATTGTCCGACGGGATAACCATCCCGAAATGGGAATAGCCCGCAGACGCTGACAGAAACACCAGGACAAACGCACACACCAAAATTTTTCCGTATGAATGATTCATTTTTTCCTCCTGAAACAAAAAACCACGAAGGCGGATGCCTTGATACGGCAACCTGGAAACCTTCGTGGCTTTGATTTTAATTTATGTCTTGCCTGTCGTGTTCAGTATCACCGGGCTTCAGCCCGGCAGCTGATTTTTTATAGAACAGAATGCAAAGGCGTGTCAAGAAATTTTACAGAAAACCAATCCGGCTGTTTATTGATTATTTCCTGTACCAGGTCCCGTCAGGTTTCTGCAGATAATCACCGGGATCTGCATTTTTTGCGATTTGCTCGGCTCTCAGCTTTTCCACCTTCTCAAGGGTGGTATCCTGTTTATCTGCAATATATGCATAGATTTTCCTCCTGTCGTTATTTTCATTTTCCACCACCTCCCTGTTCGGCTTTTCATCAGAGATGTATGCAAGATATCCCCTGTTGTTCTCACCGATGATGCCCTTTTCCTTCATTTTGACAATCACCGGAAGCCGGTTTTTCATCCGCTCTTTTATTCCCTGTGCGAAAAGATCCCCGGGCATCATAAAGCATGAAACCGCAACCGCAAAAACCACAAGCAACACATATGTTTTTCTTTTCATATTTCTCCCTCCGGTTCGTTTTTAAGCTCTTTTTCAGTTTTATCGATATCATCGAAAAAATCATCCAGGGCCTTTTCCACCCGTACATTTACGTCGATGGTAATGTGAATCGGCTTCACTTCCACCGGTTTGACGTCCACCGTATGCTTGACATCATGGCGGGTGGTGCATCCCGCCGTAAAAACCACCCCTGCCAGAACCGCAATCACCGCAATCCGTTTTGCCATTGATTTCATAAACTCTCCTTCAATTAAATCTCCTGCCGTATCCGAGAACCTTATTGAACGGAAGCGTCAGGTTCACGTCAATTTTAATGCCCTGGAAACGGGAGCCCGGGCTTGATGCATCCACCCTTGAAAAACGCCCGGTTTCCCGGTTGTATTCAAACGGCAGCACATTGGCGGGTTTTCCGTCAAAGCGCAGGTTTACATTCAGTTTTTCCCCTTCTGTATCAAAAACAAGCTCTGCCCACTTATATTCATAATTCTTCAGCGCCTCTTTTGCCAGGTCCATCCTGGTATACTGCGGGGTTCCCTTCGGAATTCCCTTTGTAATCATCCCGGTATTTTTCAGCCTGATGTTGCCGCCTGACCCTGGCGAAGTAAACAGAAACGCATCCTTAAATGAAAAATCGCCCTGATCGTACACAACCGGAATACGCCCGCTCAGGGAGCCTTTTCCGGTGGCCTCGAAATCTGCAACAGTTTCAAGCAGATCAGTTAGTCTGAGTCGGTCACAATAAAAAACCAGCGAGTATGAATCCTTCCCCGGAACCATACGAAAGCTTTCAGCAGAAACGTTTCCTCCGCACCATTTGAAACCGGCCTTTTCCACCAGAAAAGAATTCTCCGATTCAATCGTATAATCGATCCGTACATCCTCCAGCAGTATTTTTTCCATGGAAACCTTTTCAATGAAAAAAGTGAGGCCCGGACGGCTTTCAAAAGCAAGTATATCATCAAACCGGATAAGGGTGTTGATATTCTGAATATCCAGCCCTTTTTCAGGAAACGACACCCGGCCTTTCCGGATATCAACCGTGACATCGGACTCCAGGCCGCTCCCTGTATGGCGGAACGTTCCATTTGACGACAGGGAAGCTTCAAACTCAATACCATTGAACCGGTCTCCTATAAGGCGTTTTACGCTCTTTTCGCTGAATACCGCCTGTTTAGTGGAAAACCGGATGGATATGATATCATCTTTCCGGCCGGTCACATCTGCGGTTCCGGTAAACGAAGCTTCAAATCCCTGTATATCCGGGGAGGTGACCCTCCCTTCCATATCCACCCCTTCGGGTACCTGCCGTACCGTACCCTGAAGCCCCACTGCTGCCCTGTCAGCCCAGACGCACCTGGACACACCAACCGTACCTGTTTTCACACTTTCATCAAAAGGAATGCTGATCGGCAACCCAAGCTTAACATCATGAAGAGTTATATCATTATCAGGAATATTCACGCGTTTACACCCTGCATTGACCACCGCCCTGATTTTTGACGAAACCGAATCGATCTTAACCCCGATTTGCGGCCCGTCAATTGTAATCGGCTGTCCGGCGCCGGTTACTGCAAGGGAATGCTTACCAGTATTTTCCGCAGACAGAGAAAGCCGGTTGCCATCATTCGGAGCATAAGTTCCCTCCACCTTCATCCCGACCTCTGAGGTGTAATCCGTTTTTGCAGTAAAGGTACTGCTGATTCCGATTGTATCCCCGTCTAAGGATATGCCTGCCTGCACTTCCCTGAAAAGCACGTGCACAGGTTTCTCCACGGAGGCATTTGACAGTGAAACATTTATATCCTCTCCCTGTTTTTTTTCAATACGGATATCGGTTTTTCCGGACAGGGAAACCTCCGGGGCCATACGTGAAACTGCAGGGGAAAGGTGATCCAGCACAAAATCATCCGCAACAGCCTTTACTGTGCCCACAGCGCCGGTAAAATCAGCAGCAGCATGCAGATCAACCCTTTGTGAAAAAAGAAACGCCCTGCCTGACAAAAACATCCTCTGTCTGGATGCATCCACGTCAATGACAAAATCAAAGGGAATATGAAAAGAGGAGTCCATGGCTTTCATATTCAGTGCCGAACCTGTCACCCTGATTACACCGACCCTTTTCAAAAAGGACAGTGCAGGCTCGCCGATTTTTTCCAGGCTGACCCCCTCTTCCCCTGCGGATCCTTCCTGTTGCCCGGATGCATCTAATTCAAGCCGGAGGCCTGACAGAGTTATACTCTCCACATGTTTTCCTGACAGGCTTTTCAAAGAATAGCCAATGGACAGGGAATCAGCTTTGAACAAACCCTTTTTGTGAATGTCGGTTACATGTATTCCTGCAAGCCCGATACCGGCTATATTGAACTTGAGACCGGCAAGATTTTCATTTTTCTGAATCTGCCGCATCAGGATCATTTCGGCAGCAAGGGGCAGCAATGCATAAAGCAGCAGTACCAGTGCCGAAAACACAAAAAAAACAAAAGCGCCGAATCTGAAAAATTTTTTATACTGCATTTTTGATATTGATCTTCAAATACAGGTTCCCCCTTACAGCCCGCTCCCCAGCCCTGCCGAGTCCGGCAAGCCTGAGCATGGTTCCCTGCTTCACTCCTGCGGGAACTTTAATGGTATACATCCTGTTGTAAAACCCCCAGGGTATATTGACCAGTTTTTTTGTTCCGGCCAAAGCTTCCAGCGATGAAATGTCGATACTTCCGTACAGATCAATTCCGTTATCTCCGGGTTCGGTTCTGATCACCTGGAGTTTCGGAGTCCCCTTCCTCTTTGTAAACTGCTGAATTCTGTCTCCCGCTCCGGTATGAGGCAGTTTCCCATTCAGCTTCACAAGTGCCAGCCCTGCAATGAACCCCCCGATGTGCGCCCACCAGGCAATGGAACTTGCCCCCTGTCCGGCGGCATTTAAAAACTGGAGCAGAAACCACAGCCCCAGGAACACGAATGCGGGAATCTCCACAAACCAGGGAATAAAAATAATCGGAATCACGGTCAGAATTTTCGCCCTCGGGTAAAGGAGAAAGTAAGCACCCATAACTCCTGCGATGGCGCCGCTTGCGCCGATGGTCGGCACCCTGGAAACAGGGTCCGCCATAAAGTGAAACCCGCCTGAAACAAGACCGCACAGGACATAAAACCCAAGGAAGCGTGCAGATCCGAAATGGTCTTCCACATTGTCCCCGAAAATGTACAGGGACAGCATATTCCCGGCGAAATGGAAGAATCCGCCGTGGAGGAACATATAAGAAAACAGGGATATGACAAGGTTTGCAAACGAAAAATATGCGGAAACCTCTTCAACCGTATATTTTCCCGGAACAAGTCCGTACCTGTAGATAAAACCCTGGTCATGCAGGCCGATGGAAAGCTGATACAGGAACACAAGCGCATTCATCCCGAGAAGGGCATAAGTTACCACCGGGGTGCTGCCGGATTCCTGGCTGTCCCGGATGGGTATCATTCCACCGCTCTGATTTGATAATCCGTTTCAAGGGAGCGTTTCAGCCCTTTGATTATGTCCATGACAAGATCGTCTATATCACGGGATTCTCTCGGGTTGCACCGGAAAAAATTCTCCACAAGGGGAATATCTTGTGAATAAAGCTGGAAAAGCTCCTTTACCGTATCTCCCAGTGAAAAATACAAAGATGCGATATGCCCGTCATCAAGGTTGGCGATACAGGATTTTGTCTTAAAGGAAAGGGATTTTTCCAGAAACCGCACAGCCTGCTCAGCTGTCTCAGGCAAAGGATCATCCCCGGCAGGAGGTTCAAGCTCGATTGTTTCTATCTCCACACCTGCATCCAGCACCTGCATATATATCAAGGCTTCAACAACCGCCTTCACGGACCTGTATATTCCGGGATCACTGCTCAGCCTGGGGCCTGCCACATTAAGGACCCGGATATCCGACTCAGACACAAACGAATTGAGCACCAGCGCCCCCTCGAACTCATCCATTGCCAGAAGATCGATATGGCAGCAGGGACGGTGCGCCTGCCGAGCAATTTTTTTGGTCAGAAGGGTTCCCCCGGTCAGAGGACCTCTTGCCAGCAAAACGGTGCCGTCCGAATCCATCACGTTTTTACGGGTGCGGGCGGCGTAATTGGCGGTATCCATTTCATGCATGACATATTCGGAAGGCAGGATGCCCTTTTCGGTTTTCCGCCCTTTGGGAATCCATCCGCCATGTTCGATATTGAATTTTATTGCGGCATCCAGGGCTGCCTGATCAGCCCCTGTCTGCCCCCCTGAAATAATTTTTCCCACCATGTGTTATCACGATACCCCTTTCTTTTTAATGTAACCTTTATTATAATAACAGGAGCAAGTATAACTTCAATACTCTTTTTTTAAAAAAACAACGTACGGTTGTTTTTCCGGATATATGAAAATACCGTGTAAAAAAACCTGTTATGATATCATCAGGCAACACCGCATGCCTGAGCATATTGTAGCCCATTCAAAGATGGTGCACGATGTAACCGAAATGATCTGCAGGCATCTTGCGGCAAAATACCCAAACATCAGCATGGAACTTACCACCAGTGCAGCCCTTCTCCATGACATTACCAAAAAAAGGAGCTTTAAAACCGGGGAAAAGCATTCGGAAACCGGAGGAGACCTTCTGGCGGAACTCGGCTTCCCTGAAACCGGAGATATCATCCGCCAGCATGTAATTCTGGACTGTTATGACGGAACAGCCCGGATTAATGAAGCGGAAATCGTGAACTATTCCGACAAAAGGGTTCTTCATGACCGGGTTGTACCCTTGAAAGAGCGCCTGGATTACATATACCGGCATTACGTAACCGACAAAGATCTGATAACTCAGTTCAGACTGCTCAGAAAAAAGACATTTGAACTGGAAGAGAAACTGTTCACCTTTATCGACATCAGCCCGGAAGACCTGCAGGTATTAAACAATGACGCATCCGGAAAAAGAAGATCCTGAATACGGAGTCAGGATACTAGGGTCAGGCACCTGTGTCCCCTCCATTGAACGAAGCTCCTGTGCAGCACTTGTCACAGCAGGCAATGAAAACCTTTTAATAGACATCGGCAGCGGCACCATCCGCAGGCTGATAGAGGCCGGACACCGGATAACCGATATCGACGCTGTTCTGCTCACACATTTTCATGCAGATCATTCCTCTGACCTGCCTGCTTTTCTCTTTGCGCTGAAATACCCTGAAATGAATATAACCGGAAAAAAGCTGCACCTCATCGGCGGGACAGGGATCAACCGGTTTTACAACGACCTTGACCGTGCATTTGAGAACCATCTCGACCCTGGAAGTGTTCTTGAAATCACTGAACTTGATGAGGTTGGAAAAACACCGCTTAGCTTCAGAAACGTTAGCGTGTCCTGGATCAAAACCGTTCACAAAGACGAAAGCAGGGCGTATAGGTTCACATTCCCCAACGGCTTTACGGTTGTTTATTCAGGAGATACGGATTACTCGGAAAATCTTGTCCGGCTCTGCCGGGATGCGGATGTACTGGTTGCCGAGTCAGCAATGCCTGATGAAAAAAAGGTGCCCGGGCATCTTACCCCGTCACTTGCCGGAAAGATCGCCCAAAGAGCGAATGTCGGCAAACTGGTTCTGACCCATTTTTATCCCGAGTGCAACAACGTTGATATTGAAAGCCAATGCAGGAAGACCTTTTCAGGCAGTGTATGTCCGGGCAGGGATCTTATGTGGATTCCGGCGTTCAAATGATCCGGTCAATTTTGCTCAAAAGTCCGTCCACCTGTGAGCCAAGGGTATCAACAAGCTCTTTTTGCCCGGATTTTTCACTCTGTTCCTCCCTGACAAGTGCTTCCGCCTTTTCGATTTCCATCCCTCCAGCCCTGAATTTTTCCGACATGACCTCGTCAAAAGAGCGGAGAGAAGATTCAATCAAGGGATAGAGATATTGATTCTTCAGTTCCGACTCATACTCTGCCATCCCTTTAAGGCTGTCCGCCAGGACCTCTTTTTTCATCCGGGCACATGCGGTTTTAAAACCCCTTTCCATGGAAAGGGGCTCCTCCCTGTTTAAAAGCTTTCTTAAAACCTGCACCACCGAATGAAAGCCGAATCCTGCAAGGGATTCCACCCTTATTCTGCCGGTGTATCCCGGAGAGAACCTCAAGTCGGGAATTTCCAGGCCGGCAATCTTTTTCACCATTTCAAGATCCACAGGGCTCTTAAGGGATGTGTCACTTTCTTTGACATTCACCATGCCGGGTTCGGCATCAGACATCCCTTCTCTGCCAAATGCTGCATAACCCGGAGGCACAACGGTGTAGGAATCATACAATGCCTTGAAGTGATTCCGGATTTTCTCCTCTTGGTTCCGTACAAGCTTCATTATTTTCGGGGTGATTTTTTCCACTGCATACCGGTTAAAAGCTTTTGCAAAGTCGAGAAAGAAAAGGTGAAGAGCCTCGGAAAAACCCCTGGAAGCAATTTTTTCAAGATAAGGGGCGCGGTCCGGGGACCAGCCTTCCACAAAACCGGTGATGCTCCGGGCCGGGGCTTCTTCACTTTTGTTGAAATGAAAGTCAAGGTCGGACTCGATCTCCTCTTTCAAACCCTTGATCATGCTCCGTGCGGAGCTGCGGAATATAAGCTCCATGCGGATGCTTTTTTCCCGGGTCTCCTTCAGCCCGGCAACGGTTTGCTCGGCTTTTTCAGCGTCATCACCGAGAATGTCCGAGAAAAGATCGAGCCTCTCTTTCACGTTCTCTGCAATCAGATTCAGTCTTTCCACATGGTTGAAAAGGAGAAGGTGATACCGGTCATGCTCGATCATATGTCCGAGGGCGCGATTGAATTCATTGGTCATCCGCGCGGCATAATCGGTAAATTCAGCGTCACGCCGCCACTGTGCAAGCCGATCCGCATCCCTGGCGGACAGATTTTCTTCCGTTTTCTCAAACAGATTAAAAAGGGAGGAAAACGAGTAAACCTCAACATCCTTTTTCACAAAAGAAAGATCGTGCCGGATTTTTTGTTCAAGCATCAGAAAATCATCCAGGCCGTCATGTTCACTGAGGTCACAGTTTATCACAAACAGGATATTTTCAATCAGCCCCATTTCCCTCACAAGGGAAAGAAATTTTACATCCGCCTCCCGGATCCCGGTTCTGCTGCTTATCACATACACAATCATGTTTGCGGATTCCAGGTATTTAAGTATCTGT
>JAWLES010000037.1:0-17036 GCA_041685935.1 Desulfobacteraceae bacterium
GTTATGAAGGCAGCCGGATTTTCCGTTTGTCCGCATCAGGGTGCCTGCGGTAGAGAATCGCCACATGTCCGATCATGCCGGCCACACAGGAATCGGTTCTTTTTGCGATTTCCTCGGTGAGTTCCTTTTTGGCCTGCTTTTCCTTGAACTCCACGAACCTGACCTTGATCAGCTCACTTGCCTCAAGGCTTTCTTCGATTTCATCCACAAGGGAATCGGTTATACCCTTCTGCCCCACCGAAGCTGCAGGGTTCAAATCGTGGGCGAGCCCCCTGAGATATTTGCGCTGCGATCCTTTTAATTCCTGTGCCAAATTGATATCCTTTTTTTACAAAATGTTCTTTTTCACATATTCAACCGCGTTTTCAAACAGCCGGGTTCCCACAGGTGTGCTTTTGAACAAATCAGCCGTGTTTGCCTCTCCCCCTTTTCGTTTGAACAGGGATTTCTGCCTTGTCCAGTCCGGGTGGTTGGTAAAATGATTGTACGCCTCCGGGTGGGGCATAAGGCCGAAAACTCGTCCGGTCGGATCGCAGATGCCTGCAATATCCTCCGCGGAACCGTTGGGATTCAGCGGAAATTTAAGGTCCGCAGGGTTTCCGTTTTCATCCGCATACCTGAACACCACCTGGTTGTTGTCAGCCAGCGATTCCAGCACATCAGCAGGCGCAACAAACTTGCCCTCCCCGTGCCTGACCGGAAGCTCAGCCGTTTCAACACCCGTGGTAAAAACACATGGAGATTTCACATTCCCTGCAAGGTGCACCCACTGATCCCTGAAGTTACCGCAGTCATTCCATGTAATGGAAGCGGTTCGCTCAGAGTAGCTGCTTTCCAGTGCAGGAAGCAGTCCCAGGTTCACAAGGGTCTGAAACCCGTTGCAGATACCGAGCACCAGCCCACCCTTTTCCACGAAGTTTTCGAGCTTGTCTCCCAGATGATTCTTCATTTTGAGTGCCTGGATGACCCCTGCCCCGTGGTCGTCACCCCAGCTGAAACCACCCCCGAACACGATTATATGATAATCTTCCAGGCGTTCTTTTCCGTGGATCAGCGAATTGATATGGACCCGGTACGGGTCTGCTCCTGCAAGTTTGAACGCATAAGCGGTTTCCATGTCGCAGTTGAGGCCGAAACCGGTCAGTACCAGTGCGTAAACTTTTGTCATATCATGTCTCCGAATGGTTTGGTAAAAGCGTTCTCAAGGTCGGGTACCGGAATGTCGCACAAATTCCCTCTGTCAAGCCCTGCAATTCTGAAACTCGAATGCTCATCAGTAATTTTCCCGGCAGCAGAGCAGGCAAGACCTTTGAAAAGTTTATCAAATGTCTCCAGGTTTTCAGGTGCCACCGTTACAAGAAAGCGGCCTGCGGATTCGGAAAACAGGATCCGCTCTTCGGCCATGGTTTCAGGATCATCCACGGGGACACTGGAAAGATCCAGCTCGAAACCGAAGCCGCCGCCGACGGCGCAAAGGGCGGCATGCACGGCGATACCGCCCCGCATGATTGCATGGCAGGACTCAACGAGTTCATTTTCAACCGCCTTTTCCAGAGCCTTGTAAAGTATCCTGAACCGCGCTGTGTCCACCACAGGTACATTGACCCCGGTTTTCCCGAAAAGTTCGTAATATTCGGATGCACCCATCTCGTCAGCCGTGGTGCCTACCACGTACACGATATCCCCGGCCATCTTGGGATCCATGGTCACGCATTTTTTCACATCCGCTACGGTTCCGGTCACTGAAAACTGGACAGTCTCAAGTGCTGAAACTTTCCTGGTTTCACCGTACTCCCCTGCAAGATGGCCGTCCACATACATGCTGTCCTTGCCGGAAAGAAGTGGAATACCGTAATCAAGGCATACATCCTTTAGCCCCCTGCAGGCTCTAACCAGCTGGGCCGCCTTAAATTTTCCGTCCGGGTTTTTCAAAGAGTCGTACTGAATATTGGGCCAGCAGAAATTGTCCACCCCGCCCATGTGATCGAGGCTTCCGCCCACGCTGATCATGCGTCTGGCTGCCTCGTCAATGGTGCAGGCCATCATGTGATAGGCATCGATTTTGGAGTACCATGGCAGGATCGCCTGGGAAAAGACAAGCCCTTTTTCCGATTCCAGCACCGGCCGTATTACCGAGGCATCCGAGGGTATGTTGCGGTTCTTGCCCACCAGGGGCTTAATCACGCTGCCCCCCTGGACTTCATGATCGTACTGCCGGGTGATCCATTCCCTGGAGCAGATATTGGGTCTTGACAGCAAATCGAGAATCAGTTTTCCATAATCTGCAGGCGCGGTAAGAACCGGCTCGGTCAGGCCGCGAAGGGAAGGCGGTATCCATTCTGCAGAAAACTCCCAGTCCGGGAACCCTTTTTCCAGAAGATCCATGTCAACATAAGCACATGTCCGGTCATTGTACTTGATATGGAGTTTGCCGGTGTCAGTGTACTCTCCGATCACCGTACTTTCCACTTCATGCTCCCTGGACAGAGCCATGAACTCGTCAATGTGTTCAGGCCGGACAGCTATGGTCATGCGCTCCTGGGATTCAGACACCCATATCTCCCACATGTCAAGGCCCTCGTATTTCAGGGGCACCCGGTCGAGCCAAACTTCGCATCCGTTACTGATCATGGCGGATTCACCCACGGAGGATGAAAGCCCTCCCCCGCCGTTGTCTGTTATAAACCGGATGATTCCCCTGTCCCTGCAGATCAGAAGAAAATCATGCATCTTTTTCTGGGTGTACGGATCTCCGATCTGTACATGGCCTGCAGGTGTATTTTCCGAATACACTTCCGAGGAGGCTGTAACGCCGTGGATGCCGTCCTTGCCAACGCGTCCGCCGCTCATGACGATGAGATCGCCCGGCGAGGTTTTCTTTTCATGGCTGGGGGCACCATTAACGGCTGCAGGCATGATCCCGAGCGCAGTTACATAGACCAGGCTTTTTCCCATATAGGAGTGATCAAACAGGGTCTGCCCGAATGTAGTGGGAACACCGCTCTTGTTGCCGCCGTCCTTGACTCCTTCAACGATGCCGTCCAAAAGGCGTCTCGGATGAAGCGGCGGTTTCATCGGGCCCTGGTAGTCGAGTTCCCCGACGCAGAACCCGTAGCTTCCCATGATCAATCTCGAACCCTTGCCGGTTCCCATGGGATCCCTGTAAACGCCCACGATCCCGGTAATGGCTCCTCCGTATGCTTCCATATTCGAAGGAGAGTTATGGGTCTCGCCCGTGATAACATAGTTGTTGTTTTCGTCGAACCGTCCCACACCTGCATTGTCCCAAAGCACTGAAACCACCCAGTCTTTTTGATCCTTGAGTTCAAGGGTGGGGGCCTGGATGTACTGCTTGAAAAGGCTTTTCTCCACTGTTTTCTCACCGGTTGAAAGGTCGGTATAGTGAAAGACTCCTCTGAAGGTGTTATGGTTACAGTGATCGCTGCGTGCCTGGGAAATGTACTCCAGTTCCACATCCGTGGGGTTGTCAAGCCCCACCGTTTTTCTTGATTCGCGTACCTTTGGATCGTTAAAGTACGCCCGGATCACTGGAATATCCCTGGTATTCAAAGCAAGGTTTCTCTCATCACTGATCTTCTTGAGGGATTCGTCCGAATCCATGGACAGAACGTCAAAGTTCGGAACATGATCCAGAATCACCTTGGCAGGGGTGACCCTTTCCTCTGTTTTCATCCATTCATCCCTGGAAAACACTTTCCACTGCTGGATGATTTCATTGGCCAGAAGCTCTCTTGCAATGGTTTCAGCATCCTTGCGGGTCAGCGAGTCTCCCTTGAGGCAATACCTGCAGGAGGTATAAATGCCCTCTTGCGGCCCCAGTTTTCTTTGAAGCAGGTCCTCGACGGCCTCTGCCGCGGTACTTGCAGGATTGTCGCGGACACCGGGCCGAAAACCCACCCATACAGCATAGTCAAAATCGATGTCCAGAAACCCTGTGGCTGAAATCTGGATAACCGGATTTGTGAACACGGAATCCTTCACATATTCCAGCTCCTCCGGGGACAGGTCCGTTTCCAGAAGCAGAATATTCGTGGATCTTGCATCAGATATTTCGATGGAAAAATAATCACGCGCTTTTTTCTTGAGGGAAAGAGCACGTGCATCCAGAAGATCCGGTTTTAAGGCCGTTTCAATACAGCAAATCATATTCTTACCCACCGTTGATAATTCTGACAATATCATTGTAGAAAACAAACACCATTAAAAGAACCAGAAGGGCGACTCCCACCTGGTTCGCCTTTTCCATGAACGCCTCGCTCACCTTTTTTCCTGTCACGGCTTCCACTGTAAAAAACATCAGGTGTCCGCCGTCCAGCACCGGTACCGGGAAAAGGTTTATAATGCCCAGGTTGATGGAGAGAAGTGCAATAAAGAATGCAAAATTCTGGGCTCCCGCTTCCGCCTGCTCCCCTGCCATCTGGGCTATCATGATGGGTCCTCCCAGGTTGTCCGCGGAAATACTCCCGGTGATCATTTTACCCACCGCCAGAATAGTCAGCTTTACAATATCCCAGTTCTTTTCAAGGGAAACCCCCATTGCCTGGAACGGATTGAGTTTTTTGTGAAGGACTTCACCAGCAGACGCCACGCCGATCATATACCGCTTTTCCACTTCCCTGAACTTGTTTTGCGCCTTCTTAAGTTCAGGGGAAACGGTAACTAAAATTCGATCACCGTTTCTATTTATCAGGATCTCAAGTTCGTTCCCATTGCTCTGCATGATCCGGCCTGCCATATCACTCCAGCTTTCGATCTTTCGGCCGTTTATTTCCCGTATGGTGTCACCTGATCTTATTCCGGCTTCATGCGCGGGTGTGCCTTTGGTAACCTCCCCCACAACAGGTTTAACCAGATACAGCCCTGAAAACTGGTACAGTACATAAAAAATCAGAATCGCCAGCAGGAAATTGAACACAGGGCCTGCCGCCACAATCATAAACTTTTTATGGAGTTTTTTATGGGAAAACGACCTGGCGAGGTCATCCCGGGAAACAGGTTTACCCTGTTCCTCTCCAACCATTTTCACATACCCGCCCAGAGGGATGGCGGAAATGCAGTATACCGTTTCCCCGATTCGTTTCTGTACGATTTTCGGACCGAAACCGAGTGAAAAGGTCTCAACCCCGACCCGGCACCATTTCGCCACCAGAAAGTGGCCCAGTTCATGAAAGAAAACAAGTACGCCGATGACGATGATAAATGCTAAAACCGAACTCATAAAACCTCGCTGTTATAACAGGGACGCAACTTTGTCCCTTGCCCACAGGTCTGCATTAATAATACCTGAAAGATCCGGATTGTCAATCCGGGTGTGAAGCCCCATACACTCTGAAATGAGGTCGTATATACCGGTGAATCCGATCTTATGATCCAGAAACGCCGTAACAGCAACTTCATTGGCCGCGTTCATAACCGCAGGCATGGTTCCCCCGCTCCTGCATGCATTGAATGCAAGGTCCACGGCTGGAAACTTGATCCTGTTCACCTGCTCGAACGTCAGACTTTCCAGGGCGAAAAAATCCGGGAAATCCACGCCGATATCAAGACGCTCCGGCATTGACAGGGCGAATGAAATCGCACCCTTCATGTCCGGTATCCCCATCTGTGCGATGATGCTTTTGTCTCTGAACCCCACCATGGAATGGATTATGCTCTGGGGATGGATCAACACATCAATGCAGTCCGGAGATACACCGAACAGGTGTACCGCCTCAACTATTTCAAGCCCCTTGTTCATCAGGGTGGCGGAATCAATGGTTATCTTGCTGCCCATATCCCAGTTGGGATGTTTCAGCGCATCTTCAGGGACAATATTCCCGAAATCGGACAAAGGCCTGTTCCGGAAAGGGCCGCCCGAGGCCGTCAGAAAAATTTTTTCAAAATCCTGCCTGCGGTTTCCCATAAGGCACTGGTATATGGCGCTGTGTTCACTGTCAACCGGGTAAACAGGCACATTGTTCTTTCTCGCCTTTTCCATGACGATCTGCCCGGCCATCACCAGGGTTTCCTTGTTTGCAAGGGCAATGGTTTTGCCGGCATCCACTGCTGCAAGGGCCGGGTAAAGACCGGCAGCCCCCACCATTGCAAGAAGGACCGTATCCACCTTTTCACTTGATGCCGCAGCCATGTATCCCTGTTCTCCCACCAGGATTTCAGGCACCTTTTTACCCCTCAAAAGAGAAGCAAGCTCGTCTGCTCCCGGTTCCGTCATAACAACAACCGTCTCCGGGCTGAAACGGGAAATCTGTTCGGCCAGAAGAGAGATGTTGTAGGCGGCCGCCAGTATGTTTACATTGAATCGGTCCGGGTGCAGGGCGGCAATCTCGAGTGCGCTCTGCCCGATGGAGCCTGTGGACCCCAGTATGGCAAGGTTTTTCATAGCACGAACACCTTCAGCATGTAGAGAACAGGAACAGCGAACACAAGACCGTCAATCCGGTCCAGAACTCCGCCGTGACCAGGAAGAATGCTGCCTGAATCCTTGATTCCGCCGGCCCTTTTCAGGGCGGAAGCAAAAAGGTCTCCAGCCTGTGCGGTCAGGCCTGCTAAAAAGGCACTGAAAATAATAATTCCGGTATTACTGACCGGACCGAGAAAAAATGCATTAAACAGGATACCTATCAGAATCGACGCGGCAATACCGCCCGCAGCTCCTTCAAGTGTTTTATTCGGGCTTATGGTCGGAGCCAGTTTCCTTTTGCCGAGGTAACATCCTGTGTAATAGGCACCTGTATCACCGGCAAAAACCACCAGAAGAAGCCAGATAATCCATAACGGGCCCTGTTCAAAACCGTGAACAAGAACCAGGAGCGTCAGAAACACAGGTATATAGACAACTCCCAGGACCTGGCGGGCCATGACATCAAACACCCCGGCCCCCCTGGAAAAACCGCCCAGAGCGATACATCCGGTCAGGATAAGGTTGGCGGCGATAACGGAAAAAACTGCAGGATAAGAGCCGAGACAGACCAAAACCGGCATTGCCCCGCAAGTCAGATAGAACACTCCCTGCATTTTCCTGTCGGCAAGTCCTCTGCATACGGGCTTGACGATATTCAGATACTCTCGGGCGGATATCAGGCAGACCGCACCGATCAGAACACTGAACGTCAAACGGTCACACTTCACAAGAACAACAAGGAGTAAAGGAAACAGGACTATTGAGGTGAGCCATCTGTGGAGGAGCATGTCGTTTTTCCGAATCTGCGGTTGCGTGTCTTGAAATCCTCGAGGATTTCTTCGAATTCCTGCCGGGTGAAATCAGGCCACAGTGTATCGGAAAAATAGAATTCCGTATAAGCTGACTGCCACAACAGAAAATTGCTCAGCCGCATTTCACCGGATGTCCGGATCATAAGATCAGGGTCGGGCTGATCTTTGGTGTAAAGGTGATCTGAAATAACAGCCTCGGTTATATCCTCTGCCTTGAGCCGCCCTTTTTCCATTTCCAGGGCCATGTTTTTCACTGCCGAAGTAATCTCTTCCCTTGCACCGTAGTTCAGGGCTAGATTGAGCACCATCCCGTCATTGCCCCCGGTCTCTTCCATGGCGTTTTGTACATGCTCTCTTACATCCGACGGCAGCCCGTAAACGTTTCCGATCACGTTCAGCCGGATATTCTGCTCTTTCAGCCTGGATGTTTCACTGCGGATAAATTTTTTCAACAGGTTCATGAGGGCGGAAACTTCCGATTCCGGACGAGCCCAGTTTTCAGTGGAGAAAGCGTACAGGGTCAGTATTCCAACACCGGCTTCCCTGGCTGACGTTACAATGGCACGGACCGTCTCGGACCCCTTTTCATGGCCTTTGATACGGTTCAAAAACTTCTTTTGAGCCCATCTTCCGTTACCGTCCATGATAACTGCAACATGTGAAGGAGAATTTTGCAACTCTTCAGACTTCAAGAATTTCCTTTTCTTTTTCGGCAAAAATTTCATCCAGTTTCTGAATGTGCTTGTCAGTCAGATCCTGAACACTCTTCTGTGCCTTGAAGCTGTCATCTTCAGACACCTCGCCCTCTTTCTGAAGATCTTTAAGATTATCGTTTGAGTCCCTTCTGATGTTGCGCACAGCCACCTTGTACTCTTCACAAGTCTGATTTACATTCTTCACAATCTCTTTTCTCCGCTCCTCTGTGAGCGGGGGAATTGAAATTCTGATAAGCTTTCCGTCGTTGGAGGGAGTCACTCCGAGGTTGGCCTTTAAAATCGCTTTTTCCACATCATTGATCACGGAGGCATCCCAGGGTTTCACAGTAAGAAGCCTGCTTTCAGGAACCGATATGGAAGCCATCTGGTTCAGCGGTGTGGAAGTTCCGTAGTAGTCCACCCGGACATTGTCCAGCAATGCTGCAGAAGCCCTTCCGGTTCGGACTTTCGCCATCTCGTTTTCAAATGCCTTGACCGATTTCGCCATCCTTTGTTCAGTTTCCTGCAACACTTCATTTATCATAGCAATCACCCCTTGAATTAAAATCCATTCGCTGTTTGCCGGTTAATAAACCCTGGTGCCGACTCTTTCCCCAAGCACGGCTTTAGCGATATTATCCGGTTTATGCAAATTGAGAACCTGCAGCGGAAGACTCTGCTCCATTGCAAGAGAAATGGCGGTCATGTCCATGACACGTAGATTCTGCTTGATGACATCCATGTATGTAATTTCATCCAGCATTTCAGCGTCCGTGTTGGTTTCAGGATCCTTGTTGTAAACACCGTCCACATTGGTGGCCTTGATCAGAAACTCTCCCTGGATTTCGTTCGCCCTGAGAACGGCTGCGGTATCCGTTGTGAAATACGGATTCCCGGTTCCTGCGGCAAACACCACTATCCGGCCCTTTTCAAGGTGTCGAATGGCCTTACGCATGATAAAAGGCTCTGCCACTTTATTCATACCGATGGCGGTCTGCACCCTTGTGGGAACATCCAGTTGTTCAAGGGCGTCACACAGGGCCAGGCTGTTGATCACAGTGGCCAGCATCCCCATATTGTCCGCTGAAGCCCGGTCCATGCCGGCGGAGCTGCCTGCGACCCCCCTGAAAATATTGCCGCCTCCGACAACGATGGAAATTTCCACACCAAGGCGGTGTGCCTTTGAAATCTCCTCGGCCACATAGGAGATCATTTCGGGCTTGATGCCGAAGCCCTGATTCCCCATCAGGGCTTCACCGCTCAATTTAATCGTGATCCTGCGCAACTCGGGTGTCTGATTCAAAACCTATTCTCCCAGCTGAAACCGTACAAACCTTTTGATATCGATATTTTCACCGATTTTCGCAATGGTCTCCTTGAGGACCTCTTCAACACTTTTCTGGGGGTCCTTGACATATGCCTGACTTAAAAGGCATACCTCCTTGTAGTGCTTCTGTACTTTTCCCTCTACAATCTTGTCGATGATATTTTCCGGCTTGCCCTCGTCCAGAGCCTGAGCCTTGTAAATCTCTCTTTCCTTTTCAATGATTTCGGCCGGGATATCCTCGGGCCTGATTCCAAGCGGGCTGCTGGCAGCAATGTGCATGGCAATGTTTTTAACAAATTCAATAAAATCGTCGTTCTTGGCGACAAAGTCTGATTCGCAGTTAACCTCGACAAGTACACCCAGCTTGTTCCCCGGATGGATATATGAATATATCATGCCCTCTGTGGTGGCCCTGCCAGACCTTTTTTCAGCCTTGGCAAGCCCTTTTTTTCTCAAAAGCTCAATGGCTTTATCCATATTGCCTTCCGCCTCGGTCAGGACTTTTTTGCACTCCATCATGCCCGAGCCGGTTTTATCCCGAAGCTCTTTCACCATTGCTGCTGTAATTTCCGCCATTTTATCGTTACTCCTTAATCTTGGTCAGCCGCCGCTTCTTCTTTCGGGGCCGGTTCAGTTTTCTTTTTTATTTTTTCCACAACAGGTCCGTCACCGCCGTCTGAAACAACTTCCCTCTCAACCTTTGACTGCGCCCCTTCCTGAATCTCCTGCTCCACTTCCTTGTCGGTTCCGGCCTGCTGCTTTTCCTCGTACCGCTGCCTGCCTTCGATATAGGCATCCGCAATCTTTGAAGAGAACAGCCGTATTGCCCTGATGGCATCATCATTGCCGGGGACTACAAAATCCACATCATCAGGATCACAGTTGGTGTCCACAATCCCGACAATGGGGATACCGAGCTTCCGCGCCTCACGAACTGCGATGTTTTCATTCTTCGGGTCGATCACAAACATGGCGCCCGGCAGAGCCTTCATATTGCTGATTCCGCCGATGTCGAACTCAAGCTTCACCCTCTCTTTCATCATTTTGGCCTGTTCTTTTTTCGGATAGTTCTCTATGGAGCCGTCATTTTCGATGGAGTTGAGAAAATGATACCGGGAAATATTGTTCTTGATTGTCTGAAAATTGGTGAGCATGCCGCCGAGCCACCTGTTCTGGACATAGTAGGTTTCGGCCCGGTTCGCTTCTTCGTAAATCGACTCTCTGGCCTGTTTCTTGGTCCCCACGAAAAGTACGCTCTTGCCTTGAGCTCCCACATCCGCGATAAAATCATATGCCTTGTTAAAAAGCTTGACGGTCTGCTGAAGGTCAATGATGTAAATCCCGTTTCTCGCACCGAAAATGTACTTTTTCATTTTCGGGTTCCAACGCCTGGTCTGATGTCCGAAATGCACACCAGCTTCCAATAAATCCTTAATTGTGATGTAAGCCATTTTTTCTCCGTAGTTTCTGCTGTTTTGTCCTCCACCCATATCATTCCCCTGCCGACTTTAAAAAAGCAACAATGGCAAAAAGGTCAATGAGTGTGTGTTTTATGTACATTAACCAAATCCTTGCATATATACCAAATCTGTTATGCATTGACAATCTTTTTTTTGATGACCGCCACCCGGAAATGTCCGGCAAGATCCCTTTCAAACAGGGCCGGCTCAAATGAATATCCGGAACGCACAATCCGGTCCACCTCATCTTTCTGGCCGTGCCCGATCTCAAGGAGCATCACCCCGCCTTCCGCAAGATATTCACCTGCGTGCCCCACAATCTCCCTGACACAGTCAAGACCGTCTTTCCCGGCCTCAAGCGCGCCCGAAGGTTCATAATCCCTTATTTGAGGGGCAAGGGCTTCCATATCCCGAGTGCGGATGTAAGGAGGATTGCACAGAATCATGTCAAACAAAGATCCTTTTCTGAAAGGATCGAGCCAGGAACCTTGAACAAGAAACACCCCGTTTTCAGCAAGGATTGCTCCACTGTTGCGGCGGGTCACGGAAACCGCCTTTTCCGAGACATCGGCTGCAAAGCAGTCATGCCCCGGCCGGGCAGCGGCAAGGGAGACAATAACTGCCCCGCTCCCGCATCCCAGCTCAAGAATCCTCTTTGGCCGCTTCTGTGTTAATTCAGAATTGTCAAGTATCTCCAGAGCCTTTTCCAGAAGCGTTTCCGTATCCGGCCGCGGAATCAGAACCCCCGGAGCCACGAAAAATTCATGCTCCCAAAATCCTTTTTTTCCTGTGATATACGCCACAGGTTCATTTTTAGCCCTGCGCCTGACCAGTTCCCTGTATGCGGCAAGCTCCTTTCCGTCAAGGGGACGGTCGTGGTTCAGGTAAAGCTCAACCCTGCCGATGCCGAGGCAGAAACCCAGAAGGATTTCAGCGGACAGCCTCGGACTTTCAATTGAATGGGACTTGAAGTAGGATTCGGTCCGGGTCAGTATCTCAATGACGGTCCAGTCACTCAATTTCCTGCAATGCCTGCGCCTGGTTGTAAGTCCTGAGCTCTTCGATCACAGGGCCGAGATCCCCTTCCATTATACTGTCAAGCTTGTAAAGGGTCAGCCCGATTCTGTGATCGGTGAGCCTGCCCTGGGGAAAGTTGTAAGTCCTGATCCGGCCGCTGCGGTCGCCGCTGCCTACCTGATCCTTCCGCTGTGCCGCACGCTTCTCCTCCTGCTCTCTGACCTTGATATCCAGCAGCCTCGATTTGAGAACGTTCATAGCCTTTGCCTTGTTTTTTGTCTGGGATTTCTCGTCCTGGCAGGTGGCCACCACGCCAGTGGGAACATGGGTAATCCTGACAGCAGAATCGGTTGTATTCACCGACTGCCCGCCCGGCCCGGACGCCCGGAACACATCGATATTCAGATCCGCCGGATTGATCTCGATCTCCACATCCTGTGCTTCCGGAAGAACAGCCACAGTGACGGCGGAAGTATGCACCCGCCCCTGGGTTTCAGTATCAGGAACCCGCTGGACCCTGTGAATGCCGCTTTCATACTTTAAGTCACTGAATACGCCTTTTCCCTTTACAAGTGCTACAATCTCCTTGAACCCGCCGGCACCGGAATCATTTTTCTCAATAATTTCAAGGGACCAGGATCTTGACTCTGCATATCTTGAATACATTCTGAACAGGTCGCCTGCAAATAGCCCGGCTTCCTCTCCGCCGGTACCAGCCCTGATTTCCAGAATAACGTTTTTGTCATCCCTGGGATCTTTCGGTGTCAGGAGTTTTTTGAGTTGGCTATAGGTTTCCTCCCTGCTCTTTTCAAGATCCGCCATCTCCTCTTTGGCCATCTCCCGCATCTCGCTGTCCTGATCCTTTAAAAGTGCGGCGGTATCATCTATCCGGCGGCAGATTTCCCTGTATTCCCGAAAGACCGGAACAATTTTATTGAGCTCTCCGTGTTCTTTCAAGTACTCCTGGTATTTGGACTGGTCGTTTATGACGGCCGGGTCGCTCAGAAGCTGCTCAAGCTTGATGTAACGATCTTCAATACCTCTAAGTTTTTCTATCATAGGCAACACTTAAAAGGGGAGCCTTGAAGGCAATACCGTTCAAGCTCCCCTTTTTCCGTAAAAAAGTAAATTGTTAGACCAGCTTGGAAGCGTCGAATCCTCCATACTTTTTCTTGAATCTGTCAATCCGCCCTGCAGAGTCCACCAGCTTCTGCTTGCCGGTGAAGAAGGGGTGGCATTTGGAACAGATCTCAACCTTGATATTCTCCCTGGTGGAGCCGATCTCAACCGTATTTCCGCAGGCACATGTGGCAGTGGTCTGCTTGTAATCTGGATGTATTCCTTTTTTCATAACCTTATAAACTCCTTTTGAAACGATATCACTTCATTTTTTTGATTCTATGAATTCATTGACTCCAAAAACTCTTTATTATTACGTGTTCCTGCCATTTTTTCAAGTAAAAACTGCATACTGTCTATGGGATTGAGTCCTGACAGGAGTTTCCGAAGAATCCAGGTCCGGTTGAGCATCATTTCATCCATAAGGAGTTCTTCCTTCCGGGTGCCGGACCGGTTGATGTCGATTGCCGGAAAGATACGCTTGTCAGCCAGTCTCCTGTCAAGAATAAGCTCCATGTTCCCGGTTCCCTTGAACTCTTCAAAAATAACCTCGTCCATCCGGCTGCCGGTATCAACAAGCGCAGTGGCGATAATGGTCAGACTTCCGCCCTCCTCGATGTTCCGGGCCGCCCCGAAAAAGCGCTTGGGCCTGTCAAGTGCATTGGAGTCCACACCACCGGAAAGGATCTTTCCGGAAGGAGGCATTACTGCGTTGTATGCTCTTGCAAGCCGGGTGATGCTGTCGAGAAGAATCACAACGTCGTTGCCCTGCTCCACGATCCGCTTGGCCTTCTCGATCACCATTTCAGCGACCTGAACATGCCGTTCAGCAGGCTCGTCAAAGGTGGAACTGACCACCTCCGCATCCACCGACCTATCCATGTCCGTCACCTCTTCCGGCCTCTCGTCGATCAGCACTATCATGGGCACGATATGGCTGTGGGAGGCTATCATGCTGTTGGCGATATTCTGAAGCAGCATGGTTTTTCCGGCCTTGGGCGGAGAGACTATCAGCCCGCGCTGGCCGAACCCTATGGGTGCCATCATGTCTATGATACGGGCTGAATAGTTTTCAGGATCGTTCTCAAGGTGCATCTTCCTTTCAGGATACAGCGGCAGAAGATTGTCAAAAAGGATGGTTTCCCCTGCAAGTTCAGGATTTTCAAAGTTGACCGCCTCGACCTTGAGCAGAGCGAAATACCGCTCGGAATCCTTGGGCTGCCTGACCTGGCCGGATATGGTATCCCCTGTTTTCAGATTAAATCTTCTGATCTGCGACGGAGACACATAGATGTCATCCGGCCCTGGCAGATAATTGTACCCCGGCGCCCTTAAAAATCCGAAACCGTCCGGCAGAATCTCAAGCGTTCCCTCTCCGTATATCTGACCGCTTTCTTCAATTGTAGCCTGGAGCAGAGAAAAGATCAGTTCCTGCTTTTTAAGCCCCCCAATACCCTGGATATTGTATTTTTTGGCGAGCTTGGTGAGCTCACTGATCTTCATCCGCTTCAATTCTTCAAGATTCATGAATACTCCGTAAATTTTCCATATTTTTTGTATATTGTCTTGTTTTGCAGGATTTGTTTGAAGAGCACCTAAAGGATTATTCCGAGCTATGTTCGGTATGCTTTTTTATGTTAAAGACGAAATCTGGTACAAAATAACCGGCAACAGCTATTTTCTTTACCGCATTACGGTTCCGATGTCAAGAGTTCTTTTTCAATTTTTCCGTAGACCTGCACCACAGCTTCGTAAAGTTCCTCTCTGCCGGCATTGTTGTGAATAACAACATCAGCCCTGCGCTCCTTATCCTTTTGATCCAGCTGCAGCTTCAGTATCTTTTCCGCACCATCCTGTTCAACGCCGTCACGGTGAACGAGCCTTCTCAAAAGGGTGTCATGATCCGCAACAACAGCTATGGTCAAATCAAAACGGCTTTCAAGGTTCATTTCGAACAAAAGCGGCACCTCTGCGACTGCTGCTGTATAGCCCAGGGACCGTGCATCTTCCATTTTTAAAAACAGTTCCTCAAGAATCAGGGGATGGAGTATGTTTTCCACACGTTTTCGCATGTCACTGTCATCAATAATAATCCTTCTGACACGGGCCCTGTCCAGTGTCCCGTCCGGGGCGACCGATTTTTCGCCCAGAAGCCGTGTGATTTCCCTGAAAGCCGGCATACCCGGCCGGACAATTTCCCTTGCAATTTCATCACAGTCGAACCCGGCCATACCCAGCTCGGCAAGCTTTTTTCTCACAATGCTTTTGCCTGACCCGGCTGAGCCGGTTACCGCCGTTTTTAAAAACTTCATGCCGCAATCCGGTTTGTTTTATTTAGAACCCTGCAAAATCTTCAGTGCATTGAAATTGACTTATAGTACGTTTTGGTGTAATGATGCAACTTTATTTTCAACCAAACAAACGAGGATTTGCAAATGGAAAAGACTTTATCAATAATCAAGCCGGACGGAGTTCAAAAAAATCTGATCGGCGAAGTGATCAGGCGTTTTGAAAATGAAGGCATCAGAATCACTGCCATGAAAATGCTGACCCTGACCAAAGAACAGGCACAGGGGTTTTACGCCGTACACAAGGAACGGCCTTTTTTCGACAGCCTCACCGGCTTCATGTCATCCGGCCCCATCGTGGTCATGGTCCTCGAAGGAGACGAGGTTATTGCGAAAAACCGGAAAATCATGGGAGCCACCAACTACAAAGAGGCTGAAGAGGGCACGATCCGGAAGGATTTTGCCACGGACATTGAAAAAAATGTGGTCCACGGATCTGACGCACCTGATACTGCTGCTTTTGAAATCGGCTATTTTTTCAACAACCTCGAACTCAACTGAACACCGGACCAGCCGGACCAGGTTTTCAACGCCGGGGTCTCACACCCCGGCCCGTCTTCCCGCCCCCTTTGCTTCAGATCCATACACCCGGGCAAGGCAGGGATAAAAGGGCTGTCATTTTAATTAAATTTCGTTCATGCTTCCGCTCCTGTAGCCCTTAAGATCAAGGGAGATGTGACCCAGCCCGAGATTCTTCAATTTTCGGGAAACAATCTTTCTTATGGATTTTTCCGCAAACCGCTCGATATCGGCCGGGTCAAGCTCGATTCTTGCGTCATTCCCCTTGAGGCGGACCCGTACGGTTTCAAATCCCATATCAAAAATTATGCGTTCCGCCCTGTCAATCTTTGAAAGCTTCTCAGGAGTTATTGTTTCTCCGTAGGGAATCCGGGCAGCAAGACACGACCCCGAGGGCATATCCCAGGTTTCCAGACCCATGATCCCGGAGTATTCCCTGATTGCTTTCTTGGTCATGCCGCACTCCGCAAGCGGTGCTAAGAAACCGATGGCGTCGGCCGCTTTCATGCCGGGCCTGTAATCATGAAAATCATCCAGATTCGCTCCGTGAACCAGAGTGGAGACTCCGTCTTCAAGGGCTTCTTCCTTTATCCTTGAAAACAGGAGATCTTTGCACCAATAGCATCTGTCTTCAGGATTTGACAGAATATCCTGCCGCACGGAAAGGTCAATTTTTATAACGCGGTGTGGCAGGCCGAGGGTTGAGGCCATATGTCCGGCCCACTCGATATCCTGTTCAGCCTGAAACAATGTCTGCGCCGTCAAAAGAAGGATATCAAGGCCGGCCACCCGTGCTGCGGCCGCTGCAAGAAAAGAGCTGTCAACCCCTCCGGAAAATGCAACAGCAATTGAGCCGTACCTGCCCAGTTCATCAAGCAGCATGGCATAACGATCCTGTGTTTTCCCCTGCCCGGCTGTCGGATCAGTGTTCATATACTTCAAATTTGGTATTGGAATCCGTGAGCGCGTCAATCCGTTCCTGAATTTCCCGACGCTCCTTGCTCACAAGCCACCTGCTCCAGTCATCCACGGTTTTCCATGAACTTATCACCAGATATTTTCCTGGTGAATCCACACGTTTCAACGTCTCGCCGCCGATGTATCCCTCCTGCTGCATTGCAGCGGAGCGCAGTTCGGAAAAAAGCTTCATCAGCTCCTTGTTATTTGACTGAGGCACATCCCTTTTGATTAAAACTTTTACCGCCATAACCGATCCCCCTCTGTTCTATTCCAGTCAAAATTACCATACTGTGTTCAGGAATGCCAAAATTTTATTGACTGAAACCCGAGAATGATGTATAAGCGGTTTTAAATTTTT
>JAWLES010000038.1:0-16609 GCA_041685935.1 Desulfobacteraceae bacterium
AAACCCGGCCGGTTACCATCAAAATTTGCCCCCCGGCCCTGAAAGCCGGTTTCCTTTAATGCACCCGAACCTGCGGGGAATTTCTGCCTTATGCCGGGTCAACCCGCAGAAACCTTCATATTCTGGAGGAGTTGCCGGCACTTCCAAAAAAGATACTGTACAGCACCGGGACAACGATGAGTGTGAGCACGGTTCCGAAAGTCAGTCCGCCCATGATAGTTACGCTCATGCCGCGGTAAAACGGGTCGAACACAAGCGGCGTCATACCCAGCACCGTAGTCATGGAAGCCATCAGAACCGGCCTTAACCTGCTTACAGACGAATCAAGGATGGAGTTGATTGTATCCTTGCCGTTCCGGATTTCAACATCTATCTGGTCGATGAGCACCACAGCATTCTTGATGATCATGCCGGACAGGCTCAAAAACCCAAGAAGAGACATGAACCCGAAAGGCTGATTGAAGGCAAGCAGGCCCGCAGTAACCCCGATCAATGCAAGGGGTATGCAAAGGAATATAATCAGCGGCTGCCTGATTGCGTTAAAAAGCATTATAACAACCAGGACCATCCCGGCAAAAAACAGGGGAACCGGCCCCAGAAGGTTTGCCCTTGCCTCACTTGAGTTTTCGTACTCTCCGCCGAACTCCAGGGAATACCCGGGCGGCAGATCAATCTTCTCGAGTTGAGGCCTGAGCCTTGAAAACAGGACGCTTGACGGTCCGTCGACAGGGTCGCACTGGGCCGTGATCGTCCGCTGCCGGTCCTCCCTGCGGATGATGGAGTCCTCCCATTCAACACTGAAATCCTTTACTATGGCTGACAGGGGAACGGATCTGCCGGAAACAGGGCTTTCCACCTGAACGCTCTTGATGGCGTCAACGGATTTGCGTTCATTTTCAGGCACCTTCAGCATAATGGGCAAAAGCTCGTCGTTTTCCCGGTAAAGCCCCACATCCTTCCCGGAAAAGGAAACAGCCACCGCCCTGGAGATTATCGGCCTTGTAATTCCGAGGCGCCTTGATTCAGCCTCAGCAACCACCGGCCTGACCACCTTTGATTTCTGGCGCCAGTCGTCCCGGATGTTAACGGCTGCAGGGTCGCTGTCCATTATATCCCTTGCTTTCATTGAAAGCTCCCTTAACACCTCTCGATCCGGACCCCTGAACCGCGCTTCTATATCAGCACCGGTTCCCGGTCCTCTGACGAATTTTTTCACCTTTGTTTCAGCCGAAGGAAAATTATCTTTGAGATACTCCCTTACCCTGGGAATCATGGAATCTATCCGGGAATAATCCTTAACCGTAACAAGAAGCTGTCCATAGCTTGAATCCGGCAGCTCAGGGTCGTAGTTCAAAAGAAACCGTAATGCGCCCTGTCCGACAAAGGTATCCACCTTTTTTACGTTGTCGTGCTCAGAGATCCATTTTTCCGCCTGCTCAAGGTCTGCTGAAGTTTCCATGATATGGGAGCCCTCTGCTTTCCAGTAATCGATCATGAACTGGGGACGGCTCGATTTCGGAAAAAAACTGCTCTTTACAAAAGTGAACCCGTAAATGGAAATCGCCAGGAGAAGGAGCATAAAAAATACAGTAACATACCGGTGTTTCAGGCAGGTTTGCAGAAATCCCCTGTACCGTTGAAAAAATTTCCCTTTGTACGGATCTGTGTTTTCCCCTTCGCCTTTATCAGCAGAGCTTTTCAAAAACCGGATACAGAAAAGAGGGGTCAGGGTCACGGCCAGAAGCCAGCTAAGCGCAAGGGATATGCACATTACTTTGAAAAGGCTTCCGCAGAATTCCCCTGATGAATCATTTGACGTGCCTATGGCTGCAAAGGCGAGTATGGCAACAAGTGTAGCTCCGAAAAGCGGCATGCGAGTATTTTCAACCGTCTCCAGGGCTGCCCGCCTTCGGGGCACACCGGTCCGGGTCTTCACGAGAATTCCTTCGGTTACAACTATGGCGTTGTCAACCAGCATACCCAGCGCCAGGATCAGCGCCCCCAGGGAGATAAGCTGAAGGCTTATGTTCATTATATTCATCACGATGAACGTGCCGAAAATCGTCAACAACAGGATGCCGCCGATCATTATCCCGCCGGCTGCTCCCATGAAGATGCACAAAAGGACGATCACGATTGCCATGGCCTCGATCAGATTGACCACGAAGGTGTTCACCGATTTCGACACAGTATCGGACTGAAAGGCGATGGAATCGAGCTCCATGCCCACCGGAGCCTGGTCCTTCAGCTCGTGGATCCGCTTTTCGACCGCCTTTCCCATGGTTACCACGTTGCCGTCTGATACCGATGCCACACCGATGCCCAGGGCGTCTTCCCCGTTGTGCCGCATGATCCACTGCGGCGGATCAAGGCACCCTTTGGAAACCGTGGCGATATCCTCCAGACGGACCAGATCGCCCTGCCGGTTCGACGTCACCAAAAGCTTTTCCATATCGGATACGGAAGTAAAATCCCCGGTTGGACGTATGTGTACGTAGTCCCCGGCCACTTTAACCCGGCCGGCATCCGCAACCATATTCCGGCTGTTCAGGGTATCCACCACCTGCTGGACTGACACGCCGAATTTCGCCATCCGGGCCTTTGACATTTCAATATTGACCACTTCGGTACGGTCCCCCCACAGTTCCACGCTTGCGACATCCTTCACCAGAAGAAGTTCCCGCTTGAGGATCTCGGCAAAATCCTCAAGCTCGCTTAAGGTATACCCGTCCCCTGTAAGGGCGTAGAAAACACCGTACTCATCTCCCCAGTCATCATTGACCACAGGTGTTTTGACGCCGGGCGGGAGATTCGGAGCCAGATCATTTACCTGCCGCCTGAGTTCATCCCAGACCTGGGGAATATCGTCGCTCATATACTTGTCCTTGATATCCACAAACACGACAGAAAGACCGGGTTTTGACAAGGACCGCACCTCGTCGATCTGGGAGAGCTGCTGAACAGCAATCTCCATGGGGTCCGTGACCTCCTGCTCCACCTCGAGTGCGGTGGCGCCGGGGTACTTGGTCATCACAAGGGCGGTTTTAATGGTGAACTTGGGAAATTCCAGCCTGCCGAGATCCTGGTAGGCCATTATTCCCCCGGCCACAAGCAAAAACGTCAAAATGAATGATACAGTCTGCCTGTCAATGCAAAGCCTGGTCAATTTCAAATCCTACCTCCGGACTGCTTCGTTGTTCAACAGTTTTACCTTCTGGCCCTGTTTGAGAAAGGAGGCTCCTGCGCAGACGATCCGCTCTCCTTTGGAAACACCGCCCTCCACGACCGCGGTTTCCCCGGACAGCTTCACCCGGCCGAGCCTGCGTTTTTCTACGGTCATGGTATCCTCGTTAACCACCCAGAGGCACGAATTCCCCTCATTGTCACCGAAAATGGAATCCGCGGGAACGGCAAAACCCCTCGTTCGGCTGTCATTCGGAAGTGAAAAACGAACGGTGGCGGCCATTCCGGGATAGATCCGGTTTTCCTGCGATGCATGGACCAAAAGTGTCACAGGATAACTCTGGTCGGCTGCATCTGTTTTTTTGCCGATCTCCTTTACGGTGGCAGGAAAAGACTCTTCCGGCAATGCGTTAAAAGTGCACTCGATCTCGTTCAAATCATCCATGGAACTGATCATCTTTTCGGTTACAGAGGTTGCAACCTCTCTTGAAGAGAAATCGAGCAGTGTCAAAACCGGTTTGCCCGAACCCACGATCTCGTGAATTTCACCGAGTTTCCGGTTCACGATCCCCTTGAAAGGGGCCTTGAGAAACGTATCTTCGTATGCATCACAGGCAGCTTTCATCCTGGCTTCAATACCCTGGATTTTTGATTCCATTGCACGGATATCCTCATCCCTGGAACCCTTTCTTGCCCTGGCCAATGCCTGAACAGCCGACTTTTTCTTTGCAGAGGCGGTTTCATAACCGGATTGAGCCTGTTCAAAATAGGATTCTGGAACAACATCCTTTTCATACAGCACCGACATGCGCTCATAATTCTGTTCTGCCTCTTTATAGGCGGCACGGGCCGCGTCAAGCTCGGATTCCAGAATTTTGACCTCTTCATGCCTCGCACCTTTTTTCATTGCACTCAACCTTGCTTTTGCCTCACTTACGGATGCTTTCAAGCGATCAATCCTGTTCTGAAAATCCCTTGGGTCAATGCGGGCCAGGACCTGTCCCTTTTCAACGCTCTGGCCCGTTTCCGCGTCAAAAGAAACCAGGGGGCCGGATACACGGAAAGACAGCTTCACCTCTTTTGCAGAGCGTGCAATGCCGGGAAACTCTCTGGTTTCCAACGTGTCAGTCTCCTCCACCACAAAGGTTTTCACCGGCCGGCCCCTTTGCTGTTGCGGTTCCGCAAGACCGGGGCCACAAAACACCAGAACCGATACAACCAGCCATGCAGCGGCTGAAAACCTCAGCCGGCTGTTTTTGCAAATCCAACATTTCATCTTACTTCCTCCTTTCCTGCCGGATTCCCGACCGCTGGTACAGGAAATTGAATTTCACCATTGCCATTTGACGTGCAGCGCACCCTTTTACAGTTTGCCATTTTTTTAATAATAAAAGCAAAAAAGTATAACAAAGTTTACTTCAACAAACAAGAGACCCGTGTTACTCGAAACAACCCTCGTCTAGGGCCCTATCTTTTCCAGGGGAATGACTCTCCCTGGTGCACATTGAATCCTGCGTCAAAATTCGGCAGATGCTCCGAGATTGTCCAAAAAAATTTCCTGGTTGACAAAAATTGTTTTGATGTGTAATGTTTTGTGCTCAAAGTAAATTTCACGACTGACCAGGAAATTTACTTTGGAGAAAACAAAAGCAGGAGCGCTTGGCTCCCCGAAACTGTAATCAAAAAGAATACAGAGGAACACAATGAACCAGACAAACCCTCTCTGGAAAGCCACATATGATGCAGACTCCCCCGAGGAGATGCTTGACACCTACAGTGACTGGGCATCGGATTACGACGCCGACACCATAGAAGGAATGGGGTACGTCGGCCCGTCTTTCTCTTTCCGGCAGCTTGACGGTCTGCTTGACTCCACCGGGGCCCGGGTCCTGGACGCGGGATGCGGAACCGGCCTTGTGGGTGAACTAATGAAGGAAAAAGGGTATTCCAGGATCGACGCAATGGATCTGTCCCGGGAAATGCTGACCGAGGCCGAGAACAAAAACGTTTACGACCGCCTGTTCACAGCAGACATGAGCAAACGCCTTGAAATCGATGACAACAGCTATGATGCGGTCATCTGCGTGGGCACCTTCACCTATGCCCATGTCGGCCCTGAAGCATTCAGCGAGCTTGCACGGGTGACACGCCCGAACGGCTACATATGCTTTACAATACGCGACGGGGCCTATCAGGCGTACAACTACAGAAATACAATGGTGGAACTCGAGGCGGACAACACCTGGGAACTCATGGAAATGCGCCGGGAGGATTACCTGAAAAAAGAGAACGTCACGGCCAACTACTGTGCCTACAAAGTTCTGGGAGAGAATAATCATGCATAAATCTGATAACAAGGTACTCAACAAGGTATACACCGCAACAAACCACGAAGAACTCATGGACGCCTACAAGGACTGGGCTACGGATTATGATAAGGACACCGTGGACCGGTTCGGCTACGTGGCCCATCTTTCAAGCGCACGGGCACTGGATGAACATCTTGACGACAAGGACGCACATATCCTTGACGCCGGCTGCGGAACCGGCCTTGTGGCGGAAAAGCTGGTAGAGATGGGATACAAAAACATCGACGCGCTTGACTACTCTGAAGAGATGCTCGAGGAGGCTGAAAAAAAAGGTCTTTACAAAAATTATATCCAGGCGGACCTGAGCCGGGATCTTGACATTGATAAAAACCGCTACGATGCAGTGGTCTGCACAGGTACGTTCACTTACGGCCACATAGATGCAGAAGGGTTTGACAGACTGATAAGAATAACAAAACCCGAAGGCATCAACTGCTTTACCATCAGGGACGGAGCGTATCAGGAATACGGATACCGTGAAAAAATGGTGGAGCTGGAACAGCAGAAAGAATGGGAACTTCTGGAGATGAGGAATGAAACATACTTTACAAAAGAATCTGTACAATGCAAATTGTGTACTTACAAGGTGTTTGCTTCCTGACTTTCCTGAATTATACATTGAACACGATCATTAACCCTGCCTTTCGGGCATTGACAGGCGAAGCCGCCTGTGCAATGAAAACGTAGGGTTGGATTCTGTTTTACATTTTTTAATTTTTATTTAAACAAGGAGGATTATCTGTTATGAAAAACACTCTTTTAAAAGTATCTCTGGCAGCAGTGATGACTCTCACTCTCTGCCTGACCGGAATCGCAGGGGCAGCCGGACTGCCGGGCGAGGGTAAAACCGTTCAGCCGGCCCGGGCGACATGGACCACCGGGTTCGTGCTTGAAGCCATCTACTCCAGGGCACTGGAAGACCTCGGCTACGAAGTCAACGACCCGAAAAAGCTTGCCAACCCGATTTTCTACAAATCGCTCGTTCAGGGGGATGTGGATTTCTGGGCCAATGGATGGTTTCCGCTGCACAACACCCAGCTGCCGCCGGATTTTGAAGAAAAAGCGGAAAAAGTCGGATTTGTTGTAAAATCAGGTGCTATCCAGGGATACCTGGCTTCCAAAGAGCATGTGGAAAAATTCAACATCACCTCTCTTGCCGATTTCAAACGTGATGAAGTCAAAGAGGCGTTTGATGCCAACGGTGACGGAAAAGCCGATCTGGTCGGCTGTCCCCCCGGATGGGGCTGTGAAAAAGCAATCAGCTTCCATATGGACGCCTACGACCTGAGAGACCACATCAACGTGATCAAGGCCTCCTACAGTGCGAGCATGGCAGATGCCATCGCTCGGTACAACGAAGGCGAACCCATTATTTTCAACACCTGGACTCCCAACTGGACTGTGAACAAGCTGGTGCCGGGAGAGGACGTGCTCTGGATAAACGTCCCGGAAACCATACCCAATCCGGGCCAGGAAGGATTTGAAGACGCCATGGTTGGACATGACATCGACGGCGCGGTTACTGATCCAATCAAATTCGGGATGGTGGCCAACGATATTGTTGTTGTCGCAAACAAGGAATGGCTGAAGGACAATCCGGCAGCTGAAAAGATGTTTGAACTGATGTCGGTTTCCATGGAGTACATTGCCGACCAGAACGACAAAATGTTCGAAGGGGAAGACACCCAGAAAGACATTGAGCGGCATGCAACCGAGTGGATCAAGGAAAATCAGGACAAATGGGACAAGTGGCTCAAGGCTGCCAAAGCGGCTGCTGAATAGCCCCTAACCCCCTTACCTTACTTACCGTCCGGCTGAAAGGCATCGCGCCTTTCCCGGGCGGTTCTCCATATCAACCAGTACGCTGCTTTCCGCACTCACCATTTCCGGCATATTCCATGTACACCCGTTTGAGGTCGGAAAGACTGTTCATAAACACATCAACAATTTCAGGATCAAAATTCACACCCCGAAGGCGTGCGATCTCCCTTACTGCCTCGTCAAATTTCCACGCTTTTTTGTAGGGTCTCTCGCTTGTGAGCGCGTCAAACACGTCGCAAACAGCTGCTATCCTTCCGGCAAGGGGTATCTGCCCCCTGCGGAGCCCAGAAGGGTATCCGGAGCCGTCCCAGTGTTCATGATGGGTAAGCGCTATGGTCCGGGCCACCTTGAGTAGATCCGATTTTCCACCGTCCAGAAGATCGCTGCCCAGCTCGCAATGCCCTTTTATGACATCATACTCCCCGGGCGTCAACGGTCCCTCTTTTAACAGAATCGAGTCTGAAATACCGAGTTTGCCAACGTCATGCATGGGTACTGCATGATACAGCAGCCAGTTGGCGCCTTTTGTCAGCCCGTAGGCTTCCCCGATAATGGAACAGTACATGCTCAGCCGTTTGTTGTGGGAACCGGTCTGGTCATCCCTGAATTCAGCCGCCTGAACCAGCCTGTTTACAACCTCCAGCTGTGCTTCGTGAAGTTCAGCGGTCCTCTCGTTTACAAGGCTCTCAAGTTTGTTCCTGTGGTACTCCAGCTCTTTGCGGGTTCTGGACAGGGTTTCCTCAAGCCTCATCTGATCGGTGACATCGGAAAGAGATCCTATGGAAAGCACGATTTCAGAATCCGGGTATGTCTCGATCCTGGCAAGATCCTTAAGCCAGCAGGGCTTCCCGTTGAGGTCCACCTTGTAGGTGGCTTCGGATTTCCCGGTTTTTTCCGCCAGGCGCCGGATATACTGACGTCCCTGTTCCAGCTGTTTCTTGTCCGTCACATTCCGGATCACTGCTGCATTATTCAGGTTCTTTCGGTACAGATACTGTTTGCTGAGATTTTCCCGGAATGCCTCTGCAAGCTGCCCGCCAGCTTTGCACCCCAGCATCTTCCGAAGCCGGGAACCTGCGTATTCATACCATATATCACCGTTTCCCGGCTCCCAGGCAGCAATATACGGTACTATGGGAGTTCCGATTCTCTCCAGGGCGTCAAGATGAACAACGGCCTTTGCAAGCCTTTTTTTCAGCTTTGTGCTGTAATGATTCCTTTTAAGAACCCGGCCGCTGTATGAATATCTTTTTTCAAACAGTCCGGGCAAATCATCTTTTGAGCTCATGAACCACGCCGATCAAGTTTTTTCAAATTATTACCATTCGGTTTTAAGCAGGCAGCCCTGCCGGGGATGAATAAATATTAAAACATCATCGGTTTTGAAATAATGATCACAATACGTATTTCACAGAACACTCCTTGTCAAGACCTAATATAAAAAAGCAACCGCTTTCGGACACGGTTTATTCAATTCAGGAGCCTGTCAGTTCCTCCCGGATTCTGCTTTTGAACCTTACAAACGCGGATGATTCCGGGTTTCTGGGTCTGGAAAGATTCACCCGGAATTCCCTGCGGATTCGGCCGGGCCCCGAATCCATAACAATAATACGGTCTGCAAGAAAGACAGCCTCGTTCACATCATGTGTAACAAACAGGATGGTATGGGAAAGCCGGGACCATAAAGAAAGCAGAAGTGCCTGCATCTCCTCCCTGCTCTGGGCGTCAAGCGCCCCGAACGGCTCGTCCATGAGCAGCACCATGGGATCCAGGATGAGCACCCTTGCAAGAGCAACGCGCTGCTTCATCCCCCCTGAAATCTCTGCGGGAAGATACTCTCTGAAAGGTGTCATTCCAACCATATCTGTATACTCCGCCACCAGTGTCCGGTTTTCCCTTCGTTTTCTGATACGGTTTTTCAAACCGAATGCGATATTTTCCTCCACAGTAAGCCAGGGAAAAAGCGCGTCCTCCTGAAAAACCACACATCTGTCAGGGCCGGGCCTTGAAAGGCTGCGCCCTTCCAGCACCACTTTTCCGGAACTCGGGGCCAGAAAACCCGAAAGAATGTTCAGAAGGGTTGACTTGCCGCATCCGCTGCGTCCCACTATACAGACCAGCTCACCCTTTGCCGCATCAAACGAGATGTTGTCCAGAACATTCAGGTGTGTGCCTTTGAGATGAAAAACCTTGCTGAGATTCTGAACGGAAACAAGATCACGTTTTAATCTGCCAAAAGATTCCGGTCTGACAAGTTTGAGCCGAGTTTTCATGTGATTCTCGCCGCACTTTTCAATGTCAGTTTCAATGCCTGTTTGAGCATAAGATCACTTATTCTTCCCATCCCGGCAATGATAATAATTCCCACCACGATCACGTCGATGCGTCCGATCATCCTGGCATCCATAATCACCGCACCCAGGCCCCTGGAAACACCGGTAAGCTCTCCCAGGACCAGGTACGCCCAGGAAATACCAAGTCCGAGCCTCAATCCTGTGATGATATCCGGGATGGCACCCGGAATCAGAATAACGAATATACCCCGTAGCCTGCCAACTCCCATCATGGCCCCGGCCTGCAGAAGCTTCGGGCTGACCCGGGCGGCACCCGAGGCTGTATTAAGATACACCGGAAAAAACGCAGCCATGGCTACCAGGAAAACCGTTGTTTTCATTCCGATACCGAACCAAACCATGGCAAGGGGCAGCCAGGTAATTCCCGGCACCGCTCTCAATCCGTTTATGGTGGTGCTTAAAAGCTTGTGGACAAGAGATAGCCTCCCGGACATGAGACCCAAAGGAACTCCGGCGGACGCTGCGATAGAAAAACCTGCCCCGATCCGCACCAGACTCGCCCATGCATCCGGCAGAAACCTTGCTGCATACGGGGACTGGCCGGGCTCACCAAAAATATACAGATACGCAGTAGCTGCGACCTCTGCAGGATGCGGCATCAGATACCCGGGTATAATCCCGTTTTCACTTGCCAAAAACCATCCCGAGAGAACAGCCGCCGGAATGATCCAGGGCAGAGCCGCATGAATCCGCTGCTTTTTCACCTTTCCTTTTTCACCCTCTGCACAAATGACAAATCAAAGAGCGCGTCATAATCAGGCTGCCGCCGGATCATGCCCAGGGACTCCATACGATCACCTAAAGCCTTGACCCTTTGTATGAACGCCTCATCCATTTCCCAGGCAAGCTCCATATTACCTGCCGCTTTCCTGAGCACCTGAACCGGAGTACCGAAAGAGGAAGCCCTTTTCAGCCATTTGTCAGGATTTGCATCAAGGTATTCCGTGGCCCCGGCATGGGCAGCCACAAGGTTGTACACCAGTTCGGGGTCATTCCTGATTGTATCCCGCCTCACCAGCATCCCCGCATTGATGGTGCCGATGGAGTCCCCGTAGTAGGGATAGGAAAGAATCCTGCCGATGCCCCTGGATACTGCCAGAGCAGGGAACGGCTCCCCTGAGAGAAAGGCATGTATATCACCTTTTGCAAGGGCAAGCCCCATGTCGAAAAAATCCACCCGGACCAGGGTCACGTCCTTTTCAGGTGACAGGCCGTTTTTTACCAGGGTTTCACGCAGCAGGATCTCGTGCATTGTGCCGGGCACATACCCGACCCGTTTGCCTTCAAGGTCCGCCACTTGTGTGACCGGTCCGTCAGCCTTGACAACAAGGGCTGAACACCTGTTGCAGAGCGCGGCAACCAGAACCACCGGCTGGCCTTTTGCTGCGGAATGGATGGCATGGGCAAGGGTGGTCCCGCACATGTCAAGACTTCCTGCAAGCAGCGCCATCTTCTGGTCGGCAGGATTGGTGAACGGCAGTACCCTGCCTGTCATTTCTTCAGGGGTGAAGGATTCATAAAAAAAAGGCTGGATGGTCTGGGCGGTTTTCCATGTACCAACCCGAAAGGATTGGCAGGTCCCGTTCGCACCAGGCCTGAAAAGCAAAAGAGCCAAAGCGAGCAGGAAAATTTGAAAAATTCTGGAATGTCCGGTAAACAGCACTTGCTTTATGAACAATCTCTCCTCCTTTTTTAAATGAAAATCCCTGCCATGTTTCCGGCATCAGCAGATCACCTTTGCCGTACATCAAGAACCGGAGGGAATACAGGGCAGGTGGTCGAGTTGAAGACCGGGCCCGGACTACATTGAAAAACAGTTGGAGGCAAGTCCGGGATCCCATCCGGTTTCCCGGTGCAGGCGGCTGCACTCGTGAATTCCGAGCCCCCTTCCTTTTCCGGTGTCTCCCTCGCAGTCCCGGGGACTGGCCCCGACTTCGGGGAAAAACAGGTTTGCGCCGGCGCAGAGGGATGCGGTATGGGGCTCCTGGGTGCAGTGGGCCCTGGGAATCCTTCCCATGACAAGCCTTGAAACAGCCACCAGTTTCGCCATTTCGAACTCGGTTATCATCCCGTATTTCTCCATGGGGCTTTTCGGAAAATTCACCCGCCGCATCACTCCGCTGTATGTGGCGCCGTGCTCCCGGGCCAGAAACATCAGGTCCACCATCTCCTCGATTGAATGCTCAGGACCCACAGGTTCGATGCAGTTCATCCACAAAAGCCCCGTCTCCTTGATCACCCGGATGGTGTTGATCCGCTTTTCCCTTTTGAAAGGGGTATCTCTTCCTTCCCCGAGGCGGACCGCATGGTAGGCGCCCACAAATCCTGCCTCCAGCAGCTTTTCCCCTTCTTTCGGGGTAATGTCCCGGGTGTTGGCCACAAGCGGTGTGTTTACGCTCTTTTTCAGAAGACGTCCCACCTCCAGAAGTTTTTCAAAGGCGTAGGAGCCGCCCGTCATGATGTTCAGCGCGTCCGCCCCGCCGTTTTCGGCCTGCCGGGCCCATCCGGCCACCTGTTCGGCAGGAAACTCGACATCCTCGGTGAAAATACCGGTCCGCCGGGCAAGGCTGCAGAAAAGGCAGTTATAAGGGCATGGCTCTATATTGATGCCGATATGGAAATGATTCTCCCCCTTTCCTTTGAAAGTCTCCCTGGAAAGTTTGTCAGCAGTATACATCAGAACCCGTGTTTCAAGAGACATTAAGGGGAGCTTCATGAGCTCGAACGCCTCTTCCCTGGTTATCCCGTCTTCTTCCCCTTTTTCCAGTATGCTCCTTATACGGTTGTCGATTGCCGGTCCGGTCATACGAATCCTTTCAGTGTCAGCTTAAACGATCCCAAGATCAATTGCCTTTATCACCTGGCTTGCATGGTCAAAATCGGGGTCCAGCTCCAGCGCCCTTTGAAAACTGGACTTGGCATTGAAAGTATCCTTCATGTCAAGGTACAGACGGCCGATATTGTAGTAGATATACGGCTCGGTGTCATGTATCTTCAATGCTTTTTCATAATACTTCATCGCAGTTTCAGGCTCCCCCTTTTTTCGGTAAATTACACCAAGGGTGTTGAACACGTTCAGGGACTCGGACCCGTACTCAAGAATTTCATTGAGGATGTCCTCGGCCGCGCCGATCCGGTCCCTGTCAATGTATATCTCTGCTGCAAGTTCCATGTATTTTTCAGCCTCTTCCGGCTTGCCCAGCGCCCGGAAAGCCCTTCCCATCTGTTCATACGCCCTGGCAAAAAGGCGGTCCAGCTCCGTGGCCTTTGAAAAGGCCTCGATGGCCTCGCTGTGCTTCCCCTGGGCGGTTTTGATGTATCCTATATTGTAGTAGTACTCAGGATTCTCCTTGCGGCTGACAAGATCGTAAAACACCTCAAGGGCTTCATTGTAACGCCCCTGGTCCATGAGTCTCTTTCCCATTTCATATGATTTTACAGCCTTTTCAACAACCGGTTCTTTTTTCTTTCTCAGTGAAGACATGATCCGTTTTTCAATCTTGAACGTATCGTACGGAACAACAAAAAGGCCGGTGACTCCCGTCTGGCCGGCTTTCAAAACCTTCAGCTTGGTAAATCCGGGATCCGTCAGGAAAAAGGGAATATCTGCAAACCGCTCCTCTCCTCTGACGATTTTCAAAAGGGAAAGTCCGGACATCTCTCTCATCTCATATGCACACACCACACAGTCGACCTTGGTGGAGCGCATTAGGAACCAGGCCTTTTCCGCGCTTTCCGCCTCTATAAACTCGGAAAATCCCAGGTTTCTTATGATGCCGGACAGCTCTTTGAGGCGCTCCGGCTTGTCATCCACAAGCAGCAGGGATTTATCTTTCATACACCACCTACAGAATATCCAGGTAAGGTTTCCGGCCGCTGTTAAAAACGGCCTGGTCCATATGGTCTTTTACCGCTTTTTCAAGGGATTCTCTGATCAGGCCGGCCGATTTGGAGCAAGGCTCCTTTGCAAGCTGGAAAACCGTGAATCTGAGCTGAGGGCTGAAATATTCCTTGATTTTCATTGCCACTCGATAACATTTATCCTTGCGTTTTTCAAGATCAGCAAGGCTCAGGGTCTCAAAAAAAAACTCGCCCCATGTATTCTTGAAAAGCAGCTCTGCTCCGGTGAACTCCCCGGCAGGGCTTCTTTGGCTCGTTGTAAGCAGAACGGCCATCCGGTCAACAACCGGGTCCCGGATAAACTCATTGTCCGAAAGGGGCTTCACCGGCTGAACTGCAAGATATACCTTATCCGGGTCGGATTTGTGGCCCGGCCCCTGATACACATGGAAAGAACCTCCAAGGGAAATTTCCGCTTCATACCGGTTGTAAAGCTGGTTGTTCATCAGCCAGCCCATGACTGACAGAAATCCTGCTGCGGAGTAGACCGGGTCCGGCCCTCCGTTCGGCCCCCCGGTGAACAGGTGCCATTTTTTATTCAGATCCTCTGCCTTGTCCGCACTGATCACGAATCTTTGAAACCGGCTTTTTTTGAAATAAATGGAACAGTCGGGAATTTTTCCTTTTCCGGCAGTGAGAAGCTCCTTTGCCTTGTTGGTCAGAATCTTCCATCTTCTCGCTTCAGGCGGGTCCATTGCATCCACCCTGATTTTCTCTTTGATCTCGTTCTGGGCAAGGCTGAAAAGATAGGCAAGAGCATTTCTAAGTGTCTGTTCAAGCAAAAGCTTTTCAGATTCGGTCCACCGGGTGTAAGAAAGCAGCTTGTCAGTCTGCTCTTTTCTCAGACGCCACTTTGCAGCGTACTTATCCAGAAGGGATTTTTTCGGGGAGCCCTCCTCCGGCATCCTGACGGCCGGGTAACCGCAAAGCCTGAAAAAGATGGCGTTTTTGATCAGGCTGATCCGGTTGGGATCGCCCATGGTTTCATAAAACCGGATAACCCGTTCAAAAAGAAGCCTGTTCGGATCCACAAGATAATCGTCTATTCCTGCCCTGGAATACCCCTTCTTTACCATGTCACACATCAGAGACCTGTCCTCCTTGTCTCCGAACCTGTAACACGCCACCATGGAGGCCTTGATCAAAGCCTTGACCGGGTCCTGCTTTGACTTGCTTATATGCCACAGAATGCCCTTGAAAATCTCTTCCGGGCTTATATCTTCCAGGTTTCCAAGGTCGATATAATCCTCCCTGTACCGGGTCAAATGCTCCGAGCGGAGGATATGGCTGATAAAGGAGTCATACTCCCGGTCGGTGAGCCCCGCCGGAAAAACCGCCCAGTAAGGAATCCTGCCGGCGATCATCAGAAACGTTCTGTAAAACTCCTCTTTGAGGAAGGACTTCGGTGCAGTAAAAGTTTCGCCCCCTGTCACAGGATCGAAATCGCAGTTCTTGATATCTTCGGCGTCGTGGAGGAAAAAGCTTACCTCCTGGCCGTACTTGTCCCGGCTGTAGGCGGTCAATTCATCCAGCTTGGCCTGAAGTACGGTGAACCGCTTTTCCGTAAAATCGGCGGAATTTACGATCACCCAGTAGTCAAAATCAGAGCCCTTTGACTGGGTAAAGGTTCCAAGGCTGCCAATGTGGTAAAGGCCCTGAACAGCCGGTTCATCCGTTTTGCAGGTGCCTGTGAGGCTTTCCTGCATCACCCCGGTATTCAGCGCTTCTCTGTAAAAACCTGAGTTTTCGAACCCGGCAATACCGAAAGCCTTTTCCCCGGATTCAACATACCCCGGCTCCCCTTTGATGTTTGAATGGATAAAAAAGGGCAGCTCAATAAAAAGTTTGAACTTGTCCTTTTCCAGATAGCGAAGCGCCTCTCTCATCCGGACGATGTTGTAGTTGGCAAACGCCTTCCTGTTTTTCTCCAGAAGAGTGTCCAGATTTTCAGGTTCGATTTGGTGGTTTTTTTTTCCATCCATTGAAAAAGCCGTTTATGATTTCAAAACTCCATGATTCCATGGCAATTATAGGTTGATCCGGCCCTATGTTTCAAGCTTATTTTTCCAGGTTAGCAACCGGGACACCGGGCCTTGCAAACAAAACAATTGAAATCATACGGCAAAAGCATTATATTTGCCGCATGACAACAATCTCTTCAAGACCCGGCCCCGCGTCGGGATTCAGCATTTTGCCATGACCGGAACCGGTGGTTCACATAAGGGATTCGACCTGGATATCCTTGACCTGTCAAAAGTAATCGGGTGTGCGGAAAACCTGCAAGCTGAAGAAAAAGAGACTTTTTCAACAGGCAGGGAGCAGAACAGGCGCTTTGTCGAGCTGATCATGAAACGCATCAAGGAGTCTGATTTTTTTCTCTCATTTGCCCGCAGGAGCAAAGAGATCAACAAAATCCTCTCCATGAAATACTCCTCTGCAAAAGACATTGCCGGCATCATCGCCCTGGACCAGAAGCTCTCTTCCAAGCTTTTATCCCTTGTGAACTCCTCTTTTTACGGCAGGTTCGGCGACAAACAGGTAACCACGATATCCGAAGCCATGATTATAATGGGAACTGAAGAAATCCAGTTCGCCACGGTAAATTTAAAACTCCTGGAACTTTTACAGGAGATCTCCACCAATAAAATTTTAAAGAAAAAAACCGTTGAAGGGCTCTTGAGAAGCGTGTTCGCCAATGAAATGGCCAAGGTCCTGGGGTTCAAAAAAAAGGAGGGAATTCAGCTTGCCGCCATGCTGTACGACCTTGGCGAATATGCGGTAATCCTCTTTTATCCGGAACGGTACATGAAAACCGAGCTTCTCAGGGAAAAATCCGGAACAGACCGGAACAATTCTTCAAAGGAGCTTTTCGGCATTTCATATTCTGATCTCGGCCGCATTATTTCAAAACAGATCGGTGTGCCCATGCAGATTATCCAGCTTATGGCCCCTGTGAAAAGGCCGGCCCCCCATAAGCCTGAA
>JAWLES010000039.1:0-16543 GCA_041685935.1 Desulfobacteraceae bacterium
TTTAAATAGTTCGAGAGGGGTCTTACAAGATCCAGGACGGCAAAAGTCCGCCATTAAGGGATTTGAGAGCTTTGGAGGGGATTATCTCTGAAACTCCTGTTAAAGAATCGCTTGTCATGCCCATGCCTATTTCCACTTCTTCTTTTTCATGGTTGTAAACAGCGTTCAAGGATGTGTCAAAACTGCCTGCCCTGATATTGAAGGCGTTGAGCTGCACCCTGGAACCCCGGCAGCTGAAATATTTAACACACTGTTCCACAAAACCGCCGAGTTTATGAGAGAGCCGTCCCCGGGCACCGGCTGGACCTTCGGCTGACCCTGCGCCGCCGCCGTCATAAGACAGAAACATGCCTGTCCTATCCGTGTCCCGGGCAAAAAGGGAAAGATAGCCGGTGTCGGCGGACCGCATGTCCTTTGTTCCGCCGTATTCGCCGGCAGTGCCGGCCGGGGCTTGTATGAGTATAAAGAATACGGCAATCAAAAGAAGTTTGATGAGATCCCGCTGGATTACGTGAATGATGTGCTGCATTATACCGATACCCCCTGTTTTTGTTTTTTTCCGCTTAATGCATTACAGTAGCAAAAACCGTGCAAGGCAATGAGAATCCCTGAACGAGGGCCGGTTCTGCGGATGCAGGGGCGGGGTCGCGACATTTCGGCATTCTGGAAGGTGATATGTCAACACCTGATGATATTTCGCTGGTACTGTGTCGGATCAGCCGGTTCCGCCCGGTTCGGGCGCCCTTTCAAAGGCCTTTGAGTTGGTCAGGAACATCCCGGTGATCACAAGTGCCAGCCCTGCCAGCAGGGAAAAAGTCAGTGGCTCTGAAAGCAGTGCCGCAGAAAGGAGCACACCGCTGATCGGGACAAAGTTGATAAACAGTCCTGCCCGGGTGGGACCTATGGCCTTGATCCCCTGATAGTAGAATATAAAAGCGATTACAGTGCCGAAGGCGCCCAGGTAAAAAAGTGACAGCCAGTCCAATGGCCTGTAATGAATCATTGTGGTCAGCACCCCTTCGTTTACCGCAGGCAGGAACAGGAGCGCGGTACCGGTGAGCACTGAATAGGTCACGGTCTGGAGCGGCGTGAAATTTTTCAGAAACGCTTTTCCGAAAAGGGAGTAGGCCACCCAGCTTGCCACGGTGCCGAATATGTAAAGCTCCCCTTTGCCTATGCTCTCGTGGAAAACAGAGAAAAGTTCACCTTTGGTGATTACCACCATTGCCCCGGTTACAGAGAGAATAATACCGGCGATCTTGGAAAGGTTGAGTTTTTCATTGAAAAGCAAAGCGGAGAAAAAAGCGATCAGGATCGGGTTGTTCGCCACGATGACCGATGCCCTGGAAGCTTCTATGTATTTCAGGCCGGAAAAAAAACAGAAATTGTAAAGAAAAATTCCGGTGAGCCCGAGAATCAGGACCGGCAATATGTTTTTGCGGGTGGGAAGCGGAAACCGTTTCTCCACCCGGATCGTGATCAGTACAAGCAGGACCGATGCAATGGAAAAACGGATAAATGCGGCGGAGAACGGGCCGATGTTCTGCGCCAGAACCCTTGCCGCAACAAAGGTTCCGCCCCAGAAAAAGGCGGAAAAAAGGAGTTTGAGGTAGGTCGTCATCAAAGAAGAAGTCTGCATAATAGCCATCCGGTCCGTTGTGGTTTGCAAAACGCATTATCTATACCAGAAAACCCGGAACAAAAAAAGGGGTGTCCTGCAGAACCCTTTCAGCCTTTACCAGCAATACCTGCTTGACTGGGTGAAAGTTCTGTATTAGGAGTATGAATTGATATATGGATTAAATCATTAACCGTAACGGAGATACAGGATGACACAAAACCCTGACAAACGCCCTGATTTTGAAGGTGCGAATAAATATGTACTGGACGGCGAACTTGCCTCGATCGTGAATATTTCCATGTCCCTGGAGATGCCTTTGCTGCTTAAAGGCGAGCCCGGAACCGGCAAAACAATGCTGGCCCATGCCATATCGGAATCCCTCGGGATGCCCCTGATTATCCTGAATGTAAAATCGAGCATGAAGCTGGTAGAGGCGCTCTACCAGTACGACACCCTTACCCGGCTCAACGACAGCAGGTTCGGCGATTCAAAGCGGGATGTGAGCAACATTGACGAGTACATCAAAATGGGAAAAATCGGCCAGGCTTTCTGCTCGGATCAGCGCACCGTGCTTTTGATCGACGAGATCGACAAGGCGGATACCGATTTCCAGGATGACATGCTGGACGTGCTCGACCAGATGGAGTTCGACATAATTGAAACCGACCGGACCGTCAAGGCCAGGCACCGGCCGGTGATCGTGATCACATCAAATGCCAAAAAGGACCTGTCGGACCCGTTCCTCGGAAGGTGCAACTTCCACCATATCGCATTTCCCGACCCCAAGATGATGCGCAAAATCATCCATGTTCATTTCCCTTCCATTGACACCAAGATCGCCGAGAATACCATCAACGCGTTTTACAGCATGCGGGAAATCGACGGCATTGAGAAAAAACCGGCCACAAGGGAGTTGATCAACTGGATAAGGGCGCTGGACGCAGACCCGGATTTCCATGCAAAGGACCTGATTAAAGGCAGGATTCCGTATCTCGGCATCCTTTTTAAAAAGAGTCCCGATTACCAGCGTGCCAAAGAAATCACCTCAAGACGAAAGCTTATTTAGCAGGTGCCTTTAATATATGTTTATTCATTTTTTCTATAAGCTCAAAGAGGTCGGAATACCTGTTACGCCGACATCTTTTCTGGTGCTGCAGAAAGCTCTTCAGGACGGGCTGATCAATACCATTGACGATTTTTATACCTGTGCAAGGGCGATCCTGGTCAAAAGCGAGCGGTATTTTGATATGTACGACCAGGTGTTTGCGTATCATTTCCAGGGAGTTCCCATACCTGATGACCAGGGCTTTGAGATCGACGAGATCGCAAGGGGGATGCTTGACGAGTGGCTGCAGAACCCGGAACGGGTGGCTGATGCCCTCGGAGTTGATGAGTCCGAGCTTGCAGGCCTTTCACCTGAAGAGCTGATCGAGTACTTCAAAGACCGCCTCAAGGAGCAGACCGAGAGGCATGAAGGCGGCAACAAGTGGATCGGTACGGGAGGTACCTCGCCTGTGGGACATTCCGGGTATCATCCGGGCGGCATGCGTGTCGGCGGTGAATCAAGAAACAAGTCGGCTGTTAAGGTGGCTAACGAGCGCAGGTACAAGGACTATTCCACAAAGGGGCCGCTGACCAGCGCCAGTATCGGGGAAGCCTTGAAACGCCTTCGGAATATGGTGCCGGAGGGCCCCAAAGATCAGATCAACATTGATGAAACCATCAAAACGACCATGAAAAACGGGGGAGAGATCGAGCTTGTGTTTGACAGGGCTCTAAGGGACAGGCTCAAGGTTATTCTGGCGGTGGATAACGGGGGATGGTCAATGGACCCGTATATTTCCCTGGTCCAGACCCTGTTTGATTATGCCAGGGCACAGTTCAAGGAACTCAAGGTCTGCTTTTTTCACAATACCATATACGATTATGTCTGGGAGGACCCGGGGCGTTACAAGAAGCCTATAAAGGTGGATGATTTCGCCAAAATGGACCCGGAGACCCGCTTCATTGTTGTCGGGGATGCGAGTATGGCACCTTATGAGCTCATGGCCTATGACGGCTCCATCCATATTCGGGAGAGAAGCGGTAAACCGAGCATCGAAAGGCTTCGTTTCATAAGGGAGACGTTTCCCGGATCTGTGTGGTTAAACCCGGTATCAAAGGAGATGTGGAACTACACCCATACGATCATGGCAATTGCCCAGATTTTTCCCATGTTCGAGCTTTCCCTGGACGGACTGGAAGGGGCGGTGGAGTATATGCGGTCAGGATAGCTGATTCCCTTGGGTTTTTTGCTCTTCAAAGTTTTCCGAAAAGGTTTTCCGTGTTTTGCCAAATTCTTTCGGCAAGGGTTTCCCGGTCCTGGTTCCGTATTTCCGCAAGTTTTTCGAGAACCGATTTGACAAAGGCCGGTTCGTTCCGTCTGTGCCTGTTCTTCTGGGGTGCCGGGGTGAGATAGGGTGCATCGGTTTCAATCAGAATCCGATCTTCAGGGATGTCAACTGCAAGCTCCCTGAGAAGGCCCCCCCGTTTTTTGATGGTGAGAATCCCGGTGATGCCGATGAAAAATCCCATGTCCAGGTAGGCATACATTTCCTCTCTTGTTCCTGAAAAACAGTGAACCACTGCTTTTCTTTCCACTTGACCGGCAGATCCGAGGATTTCAAGAAAACGGCCCTTTGAGTCCCTTTCATGGAATATCATGGGCAGGTTAAGTGATTGTGCCGCCTGGAGCTGCTTTTCAAGACACATCTCCTGGTTCTCCACAGGTGCGTACATCCGGTTGAAATCAAGTCCGGTTTCTCCCCAGGCCCTGACCAGGGGTTCGTTTTCAGCCAGCCGGACGAGTTCTTCAATGGCTGAATCCGGGCAGTTCTCAGCATCATGGGGATGTATGCCCACGGATGCAATGATCCGGTCGTACTGCCTGGCGAGCTGTATGGCTTGCCTGCTGGTTTTGATATTGATTCCCACGGCCATAATCCCGAGCACGGAATTCTCTTCAGCCCTTGTGAGCATCCGGGTGAAATCCTTTTCATAGGATTTGTCATCAATATGTGCGTGGCTGTCGAAAAGTCTCATGAAGGAATACCCTGGGCTTCAAGCAGATCATCCCGGGTGATAAGGGCGGATGCGGTTTCAACATGTTCCCGGATGTTATCCAGACCGCCTTCCTGCCGATCCACCAGTATGACAGCATGTACCGGTTCCAGCCCTTCCTCCCTTGCACGCCTGACAGCCTTTATTGCGGACCCGCCTGTGGTGGCGACATCATCAATGATGACGACTTTTTCCCCTCTTTCAACGTCACCTTCTATCCACCGGATCATTCCGTGGTCCTTTTTGTCCTTTCTGATGGAGAAGGCTTTCAGGGGATGTGAGTGAAGATGGGAGGCAAAGGCGGTTGCCACGGCTATCGGGTCGGCTCCGAATGTCAACCCTCCCACTGCGGTGCAGGCTGTCTTTTTGGCCTCTTCAAAGACAAGGTTGCCCGCAAGATACATTCCTTCCGGGCTCAGGGTGACAGGCTTGCAATTCACGTAAAACCGGCTTTTTTTTCCGGAAGCAAGTTTGAATTCAGGTGTGTCGCTGAACTTGAATGACTTGAGCCTGATCAGTTCTATCAATTTTTTTTTCATTTGAAAATCCTCGTGTGTAAAAGCATATAAAGCCTTCACTGCTGGAAGAAGCCGGTTTACGGGAAACAGTGAAGGCTTTTTGTAAGGAAAACTGTTTTGCAGCACTCCTTGACACTTTCGCTTTATAGCAGTAAATTCAGGTTCAGTCAATTTTTATAACTTGTTACCAAGGATGACCCATGGATTCCGGGGAAGATAAAAATTTCATTATACGGCTCTTCAACGTGAGCAAACGGTACGGGAGAAATTTTGCCCTGAAGGATGTGTCGCTCGATATACGCAAAGGGGAGTTTGTATTTATAACAGGGCCTTCAGGTGCCGGAAAATCCACACTTCTCAAGATGCTTTACCTTGCCGAGCGGACCTCTGAAGGACAGATTCTCGTGGAGGGGATGAATCTTTCCAGGATCTCGGGCGACAGGCTGGCCAGGCTCCGCAGAAGTTTCGGCCTGATATTCCAGGATTTCAAGCTTATTCCCAATAAAACCGTTTATGACAACGTGGCCATGGTTCTTGAGGCTGCTGGTGAAAAACCCGGATATATCAGAAAAAAGGTGATGCATGTGCTGAGAACCACGGGTATGGAGGAAAAGGCAAGGATGTATCCGCCTGCGCTTTCAGGGGGGGAGCAGCAGCGGGTCGCCGTTTCAAGGGCGTTGACAGGCGATCCTTCCATCATCCTGGCTGATGAGCCGACCGGCAGCCTGGATGACGAATCAGCCCAGGCGACCCTTGATTTTATAATGGAATACTATGAAAAGGGAGCCACGGTAATTGTGGCAAGTCACAATCTCCAGCTGATCAACAGTTCGGTCAACGCCAGGTGCATTTCCCTTGAAAACGGTATGGTCACCCGGACGGCCAAGATGCTGTAGCCGGAGGCCCTATTTTCGGAGGAAGAATGAGAAGGGCTTTTAAAAGAGCGTATGCGGATATCAGGGCAAACAAGTTTTTGCATATCATCACCATTGTGACCATTGCACTTTCCATTCTTGTTGTCAGCACCTTCATGCTGTTTTTTGAGAACATGAGCCGCGTGGTCTCGGCATGGAATCAGGGCGGACGGGTCATGGCCTATCTGGATGAAGGTTTTACTACGGATATGGCGCCTGAAGTCAACAGGAGGATCAAATCCCTGGACTTGACCAAGCAGGTCTTTTTTATATCAAAGGATGTGGCCCTTCAGAACCTGAAGGAGGACGTTAATACAAGCTCGGGTTTCCTCGGCACCCTCAAGGACAACCCCCTGCCCCACAGTATGGATATCCGCCTGAAGGCCGTCGAAAATTTCAGCCAGGTCAGAGATTTTGTGGAAAAGCTCAAGAGTATAGATCACGTGGATGAAGTGGAGTACGGACAGAAATGGCTCAGCAAATTCATGAATGTATACAGGCTGTTCAAATTCGCAGGGTATGCCATGAGCAGCCTGTTTTTTCTGATTGCCCTGTTTATAACCGCCAATACGGTGAGGCTGGCCTTTTTTGCAAGAAAAGAGGAAATCGAGATCATGAGGCTTGTGGGGGCGACTGAAGGATTTATCAAGCATCCGTTCTACCTGGAAGGGGTTATCCAGGGGGCTGCAGGAGGACTTGCCGGTATTATCATACTGGGGCTGACGTATCTCGGGCTTTCATCCGGCATCAGCCGGTCCCTGTCTTCGTATATGTTTGTGGATATCCAGTTCCTGTCGGTCAAGTATATTTTAACAATTTTGGCAGCCAGCACTTGCCTGGGTTTGGTCGGATGTTACATTTCATTAAAACAGCTGATAAGGTAGCAGCCTCTCTTTTTACGGCAGCGGCACTTTGCCTTGCCGCCGCCGGAGTTTTGTCCGCAGGCGAGTTCAGCGGGTACGGCATCGTGAATGCCTGGAAACTCAATGCAAGAAGCAATGCATCCACATCCGGAGAGGTGGTGTTTGTACTTGAGAAGGGTGACCGGGTGGAAGTGCTTGAAAAACAGGGCGGCATCGGCGGGTGGCTTAAGATTGTATCCGGGGGCGAAACAGGATACATCCGGAACCGGCCCAAGTATGTAAAACTTGAGGCAGGGGATGACGTTGAAACCAAAACTCCGGACGAGCGCCTTCACCGGAAGAAAAAAGAGAGCATAAAGGAAAAGATCCAGGAGGAGCGGGAAAAAATAGCTACTTTTTCCGCCAGGGAAAAAAAGATCATACAGGGTCTCAACGAGATCGACGCCTCTTTGAACGAAACCCGGATACGGGTTTCAGACCTTTCAGACCAGGTTGAGGCAATAGAGAAAAAAAAGGATCGGATTGAAAGGGAAAAAGAGGACCTTGAAGAGAGCCTTGATAAGAACAGGAATTATGCAGCTACCCGGCTCAATGCATATTACCGGATGAAAATGCTGGGCAGGCTTGAAATTACAGGCCCTCCGGATTCCCTGTTCGACTTTATCATAAAGCAGAAAAATATGGAAAAGATCGTGGAATCGGATCTTGAAATTCTTAACCGGCAGATCCGGAACCTTGAGAAACTCGAAAACCTGAAAGAGGAAATGGTTCGGACAAGAGAGGAAAAACTTGAGCTGGAGGACGAACTCAAGCAGCAGATTGCCATTAAAAAGAACCAGAGTATAAAAAAGAAATCGATACTCAACGAGATCAGAAGAAAAAAATCACTTTCAAAAGCGGCTGTGGCATCCCTTGAAGAGGCTGCGGAGCGTCTTGACAAGCAGATAAAGAAGATGCGGTCCAGGCGGGTTGACCAGGACAGCGGCGGGAAGTTTTCCCGGTACAAGGGCAGGCTGCCCATGCCGGTACAAGGGGAGATTATATCCAGGTTCGGAACAAAAACATCTGGAGATTATAAATCCTTCACATTCCAGAGCGGAATTGATATAAAGGTGGATAGAGGTGAGCCGGTAAGATCGGTTTTCCATGGCAGGGTGATGTTCGCCGAATGGTTTAAGGGGTATGGAAATCTGATGATCATCAATCACGGTGAGAACTATTATACCCTTTACGCCCACCTTGAAGAGGTTTTCAAGGCCAAAGGAGACATGGTAGAGGCGGGAGAGGTGATTGCCACAGCAGGTGACACCGGCTCCATAAAGGGACTGTGCCTTCATTTCGAGGTCAGGTATCACGGCGAACCTGTCAATCCGCTGAAATGGCTTAAAAAAGGAGTATAGCAAGCATGAAAGGTAAGTATCCAAACATGATCAGGTATCTGTTGCCTGTTGTCATATGTGCTCTTGTGTTCACCGCCGGCGCAGGTTCCTACAGCGCCCTGAATGCGGATGAAAAGGATTATGAGTCCATCAGGCTCTTTACAAAGGTGCTCGAGGAGCTCCAGGACAACTACGTGGACGATGTGGACACCGAGGAGCTTGTCAACAATGCCATAAAGGGCATGGTGGAAAATCTCGACCCCCATTCCACATTTATGCCGCCCGAGGCTTTTGAAAAGCTCCAGGATGATACCGAAGGCGAGTTCAACGGGATCGGCATCGTGATTACCCTGAAAAACGGCATTCTCACGGTGATTTCTTCCATAGAGGGGACGCCCGCCTATAAGGCAGGCGTCACTGCAGGGGATATTATTATCAGCATCAACGGAAAAAGTACCCGGAACATGGCGTTGTGGGAAGCGGTAAAAATGATGAGAGGCCCCAAGGGCGAAGAAATCACCATTACCATCATCCGCAAGGATGAACCCGACCCGGTAAAGGTTACCCTGGAACGGGACACGATTCCCATGAACAGCGTGAGAAGCGTCATGCTGAAACCGGGGTATGCCTACCTGAGGGTCACCAACTTCAGGAAAAACACAATTGAGGAAATGGAAGAGACACTTGAGCAGCTTGAGAAATCTTCTCCGGGTTTAAAGGGCATGATACTCGATTTGCGCTATAATCCGGGAGGTTTGCTTGACCAGGCGGTAAAAGTCTCTGATCTTTTTCTTGATCAGGGCAAAATAGTTTCCATTAAAGGACGCAAGGAACGGAACTCCCAGGTATTTTACGCCGAGAAAGGGGATGCTGAAAGAAACTACCCCATTGTCGCGCTCATAAACGAGGGCAGCGCCAGCGCTTCCGAGATAGTGGCTGGGGCTTTGCAGGACCACGGCAGGGCGGTGATTCTCGGCACCACCTCCTTCGGCAAGGGATCGGTTCAGACTGTAAAGCCGCTGAGGGAGGATTTCGGGCTCAAGTATACAATTGCCAGGTATTATACACCAAGCGGAAGGTCCATACAGGCCAAGGGCATCGAGCCGGATATCGTCGTCAAAAGCGGCAAGATCGTCAAGGAGGAACCGAAACAGGGAGGTACAGCGTTTGACAGGATGCTGAGGGAAAAGGATCTGGAACACCACCTGGATTCGAAAGGGTCGGAAGAGAAAGACAAAACAGATGCGGATAATAAGGATGAAAACGAAAGCGGAGCGGAAGGTTTGATTGACATGGAAGAGCTGGAAAGCGATGTACAGGTGAAGCGGGCTTTGGATGTTCTGATCGGATACGGAGTGTTTAAAAAGTTAAATGGCTAAGAAGAAGAGTACGGCCCCCAAGAAGAAAACTGCACAGAAAAAAAAGCGGAACACTGAAAAGCCGAATCCGGTTTCAAAGGAACTTAAAAAAGGCATCCTGGCGATTATAATTCTTGTGTTCATTGTTATTTTCGTAGCCATGCTGGCGGATATTTTTATCAGCGGTCCGGGTGGAAAAAAAGAGCCTTCCGTGCCTGATAGGAAAACGGAAAAAACCGTGGATGAGTCCGTTAAGCCGGACAGTTCAGGGAAAGAGGATGTGGAAACCAAGGAGCCCATGGGCCGGTTAAAGGGAAAGCCTGACGGAGAAATAAAGTTTGAAATCTTTGAAGGCAAGGAGGATCTTTCGGTTATCCGGGATGAAAAGGACATGGAGGCGGAAGATAAAGCCAGGGATGAAACTGCCGACCGTGAAAAAAGAGACAGGCTCCTCCCCCGGGTGGCCATTATCATAGATGATGTGGGTTATGACAAAAAGATTGCAAGAACTCTTGCCGGCCTTGATCCCGGCCTCACCTTCTCCATTCTGCCTGACGCCCCTTATGGAAAACAGATCGCGTCCCTGCTTCATGAAAAGGGAGCAGATATTATGCTGCACCTTCCAATGGAGCCGGTGGAATACCCTGAAGTGAACCCGGGTGACTGCGCCATTCTGGCGGATATGCCTCCTGACCGGCTTCTTGCGCAGTTAAAGAGCAATCTGGATTCAGTCCCGCATATCAAAGGGGTTAACAACCATATGGGATCGCGGATTACCGCCATGCCCGAAAAGATGAACCAGATTTTCACCATCCTTAAAAAACGGGATCTTTTTTTTATCGATTCGATCACATCATCCAGCTCCAGCTGTGAATCTTCCGCAAGGCTGCTCAGGCTCAAGTTTGGAAAAAGGGATGTGTTTCTCGACAATATTCAGCGTCAGGATTATATCGCAGGTCAGCTTGAGGAGCTTGTGAGAAAGGCTGAGAGCAGGGGCAGGGCCATCGGGATAGCCCATCCCTATGATGCAACCGTTGAAACGCTCGCCAAGCGAATATATTGGCTTAAACAGAGAGTGACCCTGGTGCCCGCCTCTTCACTGGTCGAACATGAAGGCTGACGGTTCAGGCATGAGCCGCGGCAATGGCCACCCACTCTTCTTCCTGTTCAATTGAAGCCGCATAGAGGCCGTTTTTATCCATACCTGAGAGGACGGCCTCTTGTTGTTCCCGGATGATCCCGGAAAGTATGGCGGTTCCTTCAGGTCCGAGTCTTTTTTTGATTTCCGGCATAATTTTGATGATCACTCCGGAAAGGATATTGGCACAGATGATATCAAAGGTGTGAAAGGGCATGTGTTCGATGGTGCAGGTTTCCAGATGAAATTCCCCGGGCACGGGCCCGTTTTTTAATATATTTTCACGGGCGATTCTGACGGCAACAGGATCATTGTCAATGCCGTATATACAGGAGGCTCCCATTTTGGCGGCTGTGATCATCAGGATACCCGACCCGGTTCCCACGTCAAGGAGGGTGTGGCTTTTTTTCAGAGATGTTTCAAGTATTTTCATGCAAAGCCGTGTTGTCGGGTGGGTACCGGTACCGAAAGCCATGCCGGGATCGATTTCAACTACGATCTCATCGGGACCGGGTGAATATTTTTTCCATTCGGGCTTGACCACCATCCTGTCAGTTATCCTTGTTACATGGAAATGCTCTTTCCAGGACCGGGACCAGTCTTCTTCGTCAATGGTGGAACAGGTAAAATCCACCTTGATCCCTGCACTTTCCAGACGGCCTGCTGCCGAGATAATGGAGCGGACCGCGGCGTCCCCTTCCCGTGTGCAGGGTACATATCCGGTTACATGGAGGGTTCCGGGCTCCTGTCCCGGCCCTGTGCCTGACGGAGGCATGCTGCAGACAACGCCTTTGACAAGGTTGGAGAAAAACAGGTCAGATACCAGATCTTCTGCGAGTTCCGGGTTTTCTGATTCATATTCGGCTTTGATTCGGGTCCACTTCATGATCTTGCGGTTCCTGTTTTCTTTTTTTTCAATTTGACCGAATCTATCAGTTTCTCTATAAATATGGAAGAGGAATATCCGGGAAAGGAGATCAGAATTATGCTGCAGTCCGATGACCTTCTGTACATATACTACCTAAGGGGGATGATTGATTCAAACGACCCCCGCCCGCAGGCAAGCGATTCTTTTCACGGAATCTGGGCCGAGGACGGGTGCTCTTTTCTCTTTTTCACCAGGTCCGAGGATGAACTGGTGCGGAGTATGGTGAAAAATACTGCAGACACGGAATTTATGGATCGTTTTGAAATGACCATGGCACAGTGGCACGGGGATGCGGTGGAACCCTTTGTGGTTGGAGATATCTACGTGACCCCCTCCTGGGATTATCCTTTACCCGGCAAAAGCAGGCTTAAACAGGTGGTGCTCGACCCCGGCGTGGTATTCGGCACCGGCCGCCACACAACAACTGAAGACACCCTTGACCTGATGCAGGGAGTGATCAGCAACAAGCCGGTCCGCTCCTGCCTGGATATCGGAACCGGTACAGGTCTGCTTTCTCTGGCTGCAGCCGCCCTGGGGGTAAGCCGTGTGGTTGCCTGCGATTTCAATATGCTCGCGGTAAAAACGGCTTTGATCAATGCAAGGGTTAATAAGCTGGAGGAGAACATCATTGCAGTCTGCGGAAAAGGAGAGGAGCTGATCAGCACCAGGGCGGATTTCCTGGTGGCCAATATTCACTATGATGTAATGAAAACCCTTGTTGAAACACAGGGGTTTTACGAAAAGAAATGGTTTGTGTTGTCAGGCCTTTTCAACAGCCAGGCTGAAGATATTCTTGCCCTGCTCGAGGACAGGCCCGTTAAAATAATGGAACACCGCTGCCCTGACGGGGTTTGGAACACCATAAGCGGGAGGGTGGAAAAAGGTTATTGAGCGTTGCAGTGCCTTCCGGAAGAACAGATCCTCCGGAAGGTATTTTCCTGCAGCAGGTCCTTGTCAGGGAGCATCCTTCAGCCCTGCCTTGTCCTCAAGTTCTTTCACCCTTCTTTCCAGCTTGAGAAGGTATTTTTCCATCATCTCGAGGTATTCGGCAAAGCTGTACGTGATACCCATCTCAATCGTTCGCTTGTCAAGTCTGGCCTTGAGCTGTTTTTCGGTTTCGTTTTCTCTTTCTTCGAGAGTGGGCATATTGACCTCCTGTTCCTGAATTTGTTTCCGTATCCGCTATTACAATTGATACAGAAACAAATAAAAAAATCAAGGGGTAGTCATGATTTGAAACATTTTTCAAAAATCAATGCTTCCGGGAGTTCTGGGAAACGGGATCACATCCCTGATATTCCGGATGCCCGTTACCAGCATGACAAATCGCTCAAAACCCATGCCGAAACCTGAGTGGGGGACCGACCCGTACCTTCTCGAATCAAGGTACCACCAGTAATCATCCTTGTTCATACCCATTTCATCCATGCGTTTTTCAAGAAAATCCAGTCTCTCTTCCCTCTGGCTGCCTCCGATGATTTCTCCTATGCCGGGGACGAGAAGGTCAATGGCTGCAACGGTTTCCCCGTCCGGATTGAGCCTCATGTAAAACGGCTTTATCCCCGCAGGGTAATCCTTGAGGAAAACCGGCTTTTTAAAGTATTCTTCGGCAAGGAATCTTTCATGTTCGGACTGCAGGTCAGCGCCTCTCTCCACCTTGTACTCGAATTTTTTGCCGGATTTCAGGAGAATATCCACTGCATCGTTATACGGTATTCTTTCAAAAGAGGTGGTCAGGATGTTGTCAAGAACACCGGGAAGGGTTTTGTCAACAAATTTGGAGAAAAGTTGAAGGTCTTCAGCGCATTCATCGGTTACATGCCGCGTCAGCGTTTTGATCAGATCTTCTGCATGGTCCATGTTCCCGTCATTGTCACAGAAAGCCATCTCGGGCTCGAGCATCCAGAATTCAGCCACATGGCGGCTGGTATTGGAGTTTTCCGCCCGGAAAGTGGGGCCGAACGTATACACGTCCCCAAGTGCCAGTGCGAACATTTCCGCGGAAAGCTGGCCTGATACGGTCAGGTTGGCCTCTCTTCCGAAAAAATCCTCTGAATAATCGGGCCGCCCGTTTTTGAGGATTTCAGAAGGCTCAAGGCTCGAAACCCGGAACATCTCTCCTGCCCCTTCGCAGTCGGACCCGGTGATCACCGGGGTGCTCAGGCATCTGAATCCCTGTTCCTTGTAGAATTTGTGAACCGCATAGATCAGTTCCGACCTGATCCTGAAGGCGGCTCCGTACTTGTTGGTCCTCGGCCTCAAATGGGCGATGCTTCTTAAAAATTCGTCCGAGTGCCTCTTTTTCTGCAGCGGATAGGTCTCCGGGGCCTGGTTGATGATGTCAACCGAATCGGCCTGGATCTCCCATTTCTGACCTTTGCCCGGAGATTCCACCAGTTCGCCGGTAACGGAAAGGGCGGTGCCGGTGGTAATCTTTTCGATGTCCTGATAGTTTTCAAGATCGCTTGAAGCAATTACCTGAATGCTTGCAAGGCATGATCCGTCATTGATTTCCATGAAGGAAAAGCCCTTGGCGTCTCTTTTGGTTCTCACCCAACCCTTGATCAGTACGGTTTTTCCCCCCTCCATTGAATTGAGAAGAGGCTTTATTCTGGTTCTTTTCATTGCGTTATCCTGTTTAAACGAATATAATGGTCTATTTTTGAATTTCAAAAACGAGCACCTGGGAAACCATAAAAACAACAGATTATTTAAATATACAAGATTGATTCAGTAACATGCACACAAAAAATTATCAAGAGTTCCTTGACCGGGTCAGGATGCCCACCAGGTACATCGGCGGAGAGGTCAATTCGGTTGTCAAGAACCCTGAGGACGTAAAGCTAACATTCGCACTGGCGTTCCCGGATCTGTACGAAATCGGAACTTCCTACTTCGGAGGCCAGATCCTCTACCATATCCTGAATCGGCGGAATGATACCGCTGCAGAGAGGTTTTACACCCCGGCGTCGGACATGGAAGCCCTGATGGCGGAAAACGCAGTCCCCATGCTGAGCCTGGAGAACTCCACTCCCCTTTCCTCATTTGATATCATCGGATTCAGTCTTTTGTACGAGCTCAACTTCACCAATATACTCACCATGCTCAAACTCTCTGGTATCCCGTTTTTTGCTGAAGAACGGGCAGACACGTTTCCCCTTATCATCGCCGGGGGACCGTGCGCCTTTAATCCTGAGCCTGTGGCTGAATTTTTCGATGCCGTGGTGATCGGGGACGGAGAAGAGGTGCTTGACAAACTCGCTGATATGGTGATCCGGTTCAAAGAGGAGGGGGGGAGCTCGAAAAAATCCCTTTTGAAAGAGCTTGCAGGCATCCAGGGAGTTTACGTGCCCTCCTTTTTCACCCCGGTGTATGATGACAGGGGTGTTCTTGTGGAAACCCGATGCACAGAAGATGGAGCGGCTCCTGTAAAGCGTTCGATTCTGGGCTCTTTTGACGATAATTCGTTTCCGGTTTCCCCCTTTGTTCCATTTGCCAAGCCGGTCCATGACAGGCTCCGCCTTGAGATTGCAAGGGGATGTTCCAGGGGATGCAGGTTCTGCCAGGCAGGCATGATTTACCGTCCGGTTCGGGAACGGTCACGTGAAAATCTGATTGAAATTGCTCAAAAATCCCTGGACGCCACCGGATACCGGGATATCTCCCTGCTGTCTTTGAGCACAGGGGATTATTCCAATCTCGAATCTCTCATGGAGGAACTTTCCTGTCTGAACAAGGATCATCTGACCTCCATCTCCCTTCCGTCGGTGCGGGCTGAAAAACTGACCCCCGGGCTCATGGAAATTATCAGAAAGGTCAGGAAAACAGGTTTTACAATCGCGCCGGAAGCCGGGTCCCAGCGGCTGCGTGATATCATCAACAAAAAGATCACAGAGCAGGAAATATTTGACACCGTTAACAACGCGTTCCAGCTCGGATGGCAGCACATCAAGCTATACTTCATGGTGGGGCTGCCCCATGAAAAACAGGCCGACATCGAGGCAATATGCTCTCTTTCAAGGAGGCTTGCAGGTATTAAAACCAAAGGGAGTGCCAAAGGCAGGACCAAGGTCAACGTAAGTGTGGCCGCCTTTATTCCCAAAGCCCATACCGCATTTCAAAGAAGCGGGCAGATATCGAGTGCACAAGCGTTTGAAACGCTTGATTTTCTGAAGGAAAACCTCAGGCACCCTGGAATTAATCTGAAATGGCAGGACCCCCGCATGAGCATGCTTGAAGGCGTTTTCGCCAGGGGAGACAGAAGGCTTGCAAAGGTACTGGCTGCGGCTCACGAAAACGGATGCAGGCTGGACGGATGGGCTGATATGTTCAGGTTTGACCTTTGGGAAAGAACCTTTGCAGAGCAGGGGATTGATCCGGACTTTTACCTGAGAGAGAGGGCGCGCCGTGAGGCCCTGCCCTGGGACCATATCGACTCCGGGATATCATCGGAATTTCTGGAAAAGGAGTGCCGGAAGGCGGCCGAAGGGGTTACCACTGCGGACTGCAGGGATGAAGAGTGCACCGGGTGCGGCATATGCGACTTCGAAACCGTAGCTCCAGTGCTTGATACGAGTTCATCTTTGCCGGGATCTACCCCTTCAAATGCCAGAGGATCGAAGGACCGTGATGAATTCATAAAGTATGAAGTGTTTTATTCAAAGCTGGGCAGGGCCGGATATTTCGGCCATCTGGAGTTTGCCAAGATTATAAGGCGGGCGGTAA
>JAWLES010000040.1:0-16031 GCA_041685935.1 Desulfobacteraceae bacterium
ACAAATGTGCAGGACAAGCTTGTCACTGAACTGATTGATGCAGGCGCTGAACAGGGAATTCTGTTTGTGGCCCCGGCGGGAAATGATTCAGGGCAAAAAAAGCTGTTTTTCCCTGCCTGTCATCCACGGGTTATCTCCGTGGCGGGAATTAATGAAGCAGGGGAATTTTTCCCGAATCAAAGGGTTGCGGAAAAAGCAGATTTTTATCTCCCTTATCAAAACCTCTTTTCAACGGCACCTGGCGACAGGCACAATTTTTTCAGCGGCACATCCTTTTCCGGCTCGATTGTTACAGGGATACTCGCCCTTGCATGTGAAAACGACAAAGGCATGGCAAAAAAGGATCTTCCGCCTTTTACCGGCGATATGACCGGATGGACCAGTGATTACTTTATGCACAAGAGCATGGCTGCAGGAAAGAACGAATAAAATTTTTGAAGACAGTGAACTTTTTTGAATGCGCAAGATACATAAATGAATAAAGAGGCAGAGAAAGAACTCGAAGAAAGGCTGCTGAAAAGAGTTGCCAAAAAGGACGGCAGCGCGTTTGAACAGCTGTACGAATTAACTTCCAAAAGCATATTTTTTTATTTGTACAGGCTGCTTCAGGACCGGGAGACTGCGGAGGACCTTCATATGGAAGTGTATGCGGCGGTATGGAAAAATGCACAGGGGTTTAAGGGAAAATCCAGGGTCAAGACATGGATGTTCGGAATCGCCAGGAACATGGCAATGAATGAATTGAGAAAACATCACAGAAAAACCTTGCGGATTGATAAGCCTGTCAGAGACGAAAACTCTTTTAAGGCGTATAAGGAGTTTGAAAGACATGATTCCATCCAGGCGGCTTTGGCGCAGTTATCTTATAAACACAGGGAGATTCTCGACCTGGTTTTTTTTCACGGGCAGAGTTATTCCGATATTTCAAAGCTGCTTGCCATACCTGAGAATACCGTAAAAACAAGAGTGTATTATGCAAAAGCCGCCCTGAAAGAAGAAATCTGCAAAACAGGCGGGTAAAATCGCACCGATTTACAAAAGCATGTAAAAAAAAGAAATGGATAAGCATATGGAACAAAGGGAAACCGAGCCCATAAAAGACAACTTTGAAAACAGGATTGAACAAAGTTATCAGAAGATGTCTGAAAATATCCCTCAGCCACCTCCTGATGCCTTTTCAAGAATAATGGAGACGATAGGCGAACAGCAGGAAAAACAGGTGGAGGAACCTCAACCTTCCATGCTGTCAAGGGTTATGACGGCGGTCCGGAATATTCGGCCGGTTCCGGCACTGGGCTGGAGCGTTGCCGTGGTTCAGTTCGCGGTTATTCTGTTTTTGATCTTTCAGCCGCAGACAAACGGGACGAACGGTTTGAAAACATTAAGCATTGACGGTTCCGCCGACCGGAGTATTGTTCTCAATGTCGTTTTTGAAGAAAACGCGGTACAGAAAGATATCAACCGGTTGTTAAACCGTGTGGAAGGGGTTATTGTCGGCGGTCCGGGAAATAATGGAGTTTATCTGCTCAAGCTCCGGAAAGGAGAGGATTTTGTAAAGAGGCTCAATACCATTGAAAATTCAGGTGTTGTGAAATTTGCAGGGGAAAAGTATTGACCCGGCGTGATTACAATTCCGGGAATATATTATTTATAAAGGCTGCTTGAACTTTCGGTTTCGGGAAACACAAATATATCAGAGCCACCTGAGTTATGGCTGCACAAATTCAATTTTAAATGGAGAAAAAAAATGAAACGAATTGTTGTTCTGCTGGCTGCTGTTTTTTTACTTTTCCCGGGAATCGTTCATGCGGATGATTTGACCCCTTCCGCTCCAAAGGTGAAAATTGAGAAACCGAAACTGAAAACGCAACAGAGAATCGAGCCCGGCCAAAAGCCCGACGGGCAGGACACTTCTGAAACCAGGCAAAAGATCGACCCGGGAAAGAAACCTTCCAGACCATCACCGGGAATTCAAAAAAAAGCTCCCCAGGGAGTGAAACCCCTTGGATCGGATCCGCGTCTCAAACATAAGGAACCTGACAAGAAATTTTTGTTCCCTGCTGTTGAAATTCATGGTATGGAATTCCGCACGGAGCCGGACGGCCGCTGGATAGTCAGCTATATGGTTGAAAATACAGGCACAAAAAACCTGGAAGCAAACATGGTGTTGTACAAATCCTTTCAGATACTGAAAGACGGAACCAGGGTTCCCGAACATGCGGTGACAGTGGGAGGGCCTTTTACGGTCGGTTCTGTCGGCGGGCCTACCCAATATCTTGACAGATGCGTTGATGCGGAAAAGGTAATGCTGGAAGTCTTTTACAAAGGCAGAAGACTGGATAAAAAAACAGTGAATCTGCCGGGTGTAAGTGTGAAAATCAAGGATTGGCTTCTGAGCAAAGACGGGAAAAATTATAAGATCTCTTTGGAGAATCCCACGCAGTATACCCTCAAGGTTGCATTGAGAATGGTTTATGAATCATCGCAAACTCGAACGCAGCCGGATACGGACATAGTGGTTCCGGCCAACGGCACGAAAACGCACACCGGAATTGTGCAGAGCGGGAAAAAACTGAAATCGGTTCAGGTTTTATACAAGTCAAATAAACAATGCAGCGGGAAAAATTATCTGGTGCTTGATTCAAAACCGGTAGAGCCGGAGCTTAAGCCTCATGGAAAGGTGTCCGGCGGGGAAAAGCAGGCGGTATTTCCACCCACTTCTCAAAAGAATGGGGTGTCCGCCAATGGCACCGGCCCGGCTGTGATAGAGAGCATGCGCTGGTGGAGGTCCACACTGAAATGGGAGGTCACCATAAGAAATATTTCCGATCAACCGGTATGGATATCAGTGAAGCACCGCAGGACTGGTAGTTGGCCTGGTTATACAGATTGGCAGACAACAGCGTTGTCGCCAGCGGAGCTGCAGCCCGGCAGGGCAATGGTGGTTGAGGAGGACTTTCAGGGTTTGGCTATTATGGAGGGGACTAATCTGGAGGTTCGTGTGGAGGCAGGGGCAACATCATGGCCTGTGGAACACAGCAATTCGAATTATTTAATTCTCGAGTGAAAAAAGAAAAACAGGCCCCGGCAAGAAGTCGGGGCCTGTATATTAAAGCGGGCCTGAAACGGCATCGGCAAGGAGGTGCCAGTTATTTTCGTTCCGCCGCCTTAATATCGAGTGGTACCGAAGAGACTATCTCCAGGGGCATGTAGAAATCCGTGGAGATCTCTCTTGCATCCACGGATTTGATATAGCGCATGCAGTTTTCACACAGGTCGGCCCGGATCTGTTTTTCTCCCTCGATATACAGATAGCTCAATGAATCACTTTCCCTGGTGTCGCAATAGGGGCAGAATATCCGCCTGACCGGCCATTCATGCCAGCAGAAACCGCATGTCAGCGAGCGGGCCCCGTTTTCCGAGAGAACGGAAAAAGCGGGCGCCTCCCCGCACACCGGGCATACCCGGTTTTCCGTGTTCACGGAATCCGCAGGGTACATTTCGGTCAGGGCCTGTGAATATTCGACTGCCCAGGGTTTTAAAGCGTTGTATACAATAAATTCGATATGGTCCCGGTGGGTTTCATCGAGTTTTTTGACCGGCTCGAACGGATTTCCCTGTATATAATGCCGTGCAAGGGACTCGAAATCAGCTTTTCCCTCCCGGACAAGATCGGAAAGCGCTTGGGCGGTTTCTCTTAGCGGACTTTCCGATTTAAGGCAGAGGGAAAGGATTTTTTCGAAAAAAGGGCGGACCTCTTCCATGGGGAATTCAAAATCCTCTTTCGAGACGATGGGGAATCCGTTTTCCTGTTTTTCTTTGACCGTTTGTGCATCCATACGGGACAGAGAGTTGATTTTCACGGCTTGCCTCTGCTGTTCCTGGAGAGTGAACAGGCTTTCATAAAAAGAGATCAGCTCTTTGAGAAAGGGACGCTTTTCTCTGAGAAGCCGTCCTGTGTTTTCGATTTGATCCACTGTAGTCGTTTTATGCGATGACATGTCCCTGTCCTTTCTTTTCCGTTTTAAATAACGGTCATGTCCTGACGGACACAACGAATGATGAAAGATCACCATGAAGAGCATGAAGTTCATGAAGATTTTGCTTCAGTTCCTTCATGGCCTTCATGGTAAAAAATATTATTCTTGCATATAATCACCATGATGCAGTAGCATCACAGCGAAAATCGAAACTTGATAGAGGCTGCGCCCTTTCGGCAAGTCACAAGCATGAAGTCTCTTGTTTCTTGTCTCTTGTTTCAAGTTTCTTGTCTCTTGTTTATCCGGCCAGTTCCTTTGCGGCTGCGGAAAACGGCTTGAACATCCGTTTCAATGCCACGTTTCTGGAAATTCCCCGCTGCATTCCCGCGGGCGCACAGGCGAATTTATGGTATAAACCCGGGTCAAACGCGGTCAGGTAAATCACCTGGATATACGAGGGATCAATGATCGCGGCTTGCGGGTATGATTTTTTCACCTGTGAAAGCCTGGCCTTGGCCGTCTCCAGGATTTTTTCATGGTCGCCGAACTGCATCGCGCCCGAAGGACAGGTTTTGACGCAGGCCGGTTCAAGTCCGTTCTGGACCCGGTCGAGACACATGTCGCATTTGACAATGGTGCCGTCCGGAGCTTTCCTCGGAATATCATACGGGCAGCTGTCCCTGATGGCATCTGCGTCATGTTTCTTGGTGTTTGCAGTAAAAATTACCGCCCCGGTTTTCGGGTCCTTGAAGATGGCAGTCTGATCGTATGCCGTGTCCAGGCACGGCGGTTCGATACAGTGTCTGCACTGTTCAGGAAAGAACAGCCATTCCAGCCTGTTGTTCACCACCTTCTCTTCCATCCGCACCAGTTTGTAGGTGTCGAATGAAAGATCCGCGGGATTCTGGTAAGATCCCCGGTTGGTGGTCTCTTCCGCGGGCAGGTCATGCCACTGCTTGCATGCGACCTGGCATCCGCGGCACCCCGTACACAGGGTTGTATCAATAAAAAATGATTTACTCATCAGGTTGCCTCCTTATAGCTTTTCAACATTCACCATGAACGCCTTGGTTTCGGGTATCCGGGTGTTCGGGTCCCCTGACGGCGGTGTCAAGAGATTGGCACTTTCCTCCTTTCCGGATTCTGGCCAGCGCCAGCCGTAATGCCACGGAATTCCCACCTGATGAACAACCCCATCTCCGATGTTAAACGGTTTGAAACGTTTAGTGACAATGGCGGTGGCTTCCAGGGACGCCCGGGCGCTGCTGACTTTCACCCGTTCCCCGTTGTTGATTCCCCGGAGCTCGGCAAGCTCCTCGCTCATTTCCACGAACATCTGGGGCTGCATTTCCATGAGCCACGGCTGGGGCCTTGTCATCAATCCCGTCTGCCAGTGCTCGCTGACACGGTAGGTGGTTCCCACGAAGGGATACCTTGGATCGCATGAGGCCCAGGAGTCAGCTTTTGAGGAATAAACAGCAGCCGTGGGATTCACCTTCTGGTCATTGAGATAGTTCTCGTCTATGGGGCATTCAAGAGGTTCGTAGTGCTCGGGGAAGGGGCCGTCCGCCCGTCCGGGCCCGAAGATCTGGGCAAACCCGTGTTTTCTCATGATAAACGGGTGTTTTGAATCATCGCGCCGGGTGCCGTCAGGATTTTCAAGGGGATACCATCCGCCGTCAGGCACGTCGCCTTCCCATTTTTTGCTTGTCCATTTACCGCCTTCCTCTTTGCCGGCAAACCGGATGACCCATTGTTTTTTGTCCCAGGGTTGCCCCTTGGGGTCCACGGATGCGCGGTTGTAGATAATGCGCCTGTTGACCGGCCAGCACCAGGCGAATTCGGGGTAGAGCCCGATTTTGTTGGGTGCATCTTTTTTGCTTCTGCGGGCCGCCATGTTCCCGTTTTCCGTATAGCTGTTGCAGTACAGCCAGTTTCCGGACGAGGTGGAGCCGTCATCCTGCAGATTGGCGAAGCTCGGCACAAGGGTTCCTTTTTTAAAGGATTTTCCGTTCACGGTTACGTTTTTAGTAAAATAGCCGTTAATTTCCTTTGCAACTTTATGGGGATCATAGACCCCGTTGGTATGGTAGTCCCATTTCAGGTTGACTATCGGTTCGGGAAAGACTCCTCCGTTCATATATTGATTTTTGAGGCGTTCTCCGAGTTCCATGATGATTTCGCCGTCAGGCCGGCTGTTTCCCAGGGGCTTCGGGCCCTGGTACCGCCACTGCATCCAGCGGCCTGAGTTGGTTATGCTGCCCTCTTTTTCCACAAAAGCGGAAGCCGGAAGCATAAATACTTCGGTTTTGATTTGTGAAGGGTCCATATCCGGTCCTTTCCAGAACGAACCGGTTTCGTTGTCAAACAAATTGACATTGACCATCCAGTCCAGATTGGCCATCGCCTCTCTTACCTTGGAGGCGTTGGAGCCTGAACAGGCCGGGTTCTGCCCCCAGGCGAAAAAGCCTTTGATGTTTTCTTTGTACATTTCGTCAAAAATGTCGAACCATGAATACACCTTGTCATCATCCACCTTGGGCAGCCAGTTGTAGCCGAACTGGTTGGATGCATCAGCTTTGTCGCCGAAAAAGGATTTGAGCATGCTCACCGAATACTTGGGATAGTTCTGCCACCAGTTTGCGGACAAGGGATCACTGCTTTGGGGAGTCCACTTTTTGTTGTATGCGTCAAGGCTGTTATTGGAAGCCCTCGGCGTTTTCAGGTATCCCGGCCAGATATGCCAGAGCAGGCAGTGGTCCGTGGACCCCTGGACGTTGGATTCACCCCGGAGCGCGTTTACACCGCCCCCGGCCACTCCCATGTTCCCCAGAAGGAGCTGGATTATGGCCATGGTCCGGATGTTCTGCGTGCCCACCGTGTGCTGGGTCCACCCCATGGCATACATGATGGTACCTGCTTGTCCGGCGGTTCCGGTTGCCGAATAGGTCTTGTATACCCTGAGCAGGTCCTCTTTAGATGTGCCCGTGATTTTGGAAACCGTCTCAAGTGTATACCGTTCAAAATGATCTTTTAAAAGCCGGAATACACACCTGGGGTGTTCAAGGGACTTGTCCTTTTTCGGAACCCCGTTTTCATCCATTTCAAACGCCCATTTGGACTTGTCGTATTTTCCGAGATCCGTCCCTCCTTCTCCTTTCTGGTAACCGGAAAACAGACCCTCTTTGAAATGATAGTCCTTGTTTACGATAAACGAGGCATTTGTGTACTCGGCTGTATATTCTTTGTTGTAGAGATTGTTGTCAAGGATATACTTGATCATGCCGCCGAGGAATGCAATGTCCGTCCCGGATCTCAAGGGGGCGTAGATATCCGCTTTGGAGGAAGTTCTTGTGAAGCGGGGATCGACACTGATAAGACTGGCCCCTTTTTCCATGGCTTTGGTCACGTACTTGAACGAGACCGGATGGTTTTCCGCGGCATTGCTGCCCATGATCAGAATACAGTCACTGTTTTTAATGTCGATCCAGTGATTGGTCATTGCACCGCGTCCGAACGACTCTGCCAGAGCCGCTACAGTTGCGCTGTGTCAGATACGGGCCTGGTGTTCGATGTAGGTAAGGCCCAGTGACCGCATCAAAGCCTGGTAAATCCAGCATTCCTCGTTGTCCAGGGCGGCGCTTCCCACGGACGCTATCTGCGTGGTCCGGTTCACCACCTGGCCTTTATCGTTTTTCCGGGTGAAGGTTTTATCCCGGGTATTTTTGGCTCTGACTGCGATCAGGTTGAGAGCCCAGTCCCAGGAGACCTGCTGCCATTCTTTTGAATACGGCGCCCGATACATGGGAGTGGTGAGACGGTTTTCATTTTCCACAAGCTGGGTGACGGCGGAGCCTTTGGAGCAAAGAGTGCCCCGGTTGATCACATGGTCGGGATCGCCTTCCACGTTCATCACACGGCCGTCTCCTTTTTTGCTGGTATGCACCAAAAGACCGCATCCCACTGCGCAATAGCAGCAGATGGACGTGGTCTCCTTCGCGTACTTGGTTTTCAGCATCTGGGTGTGCGCCCTTGCCTTTGTAACATCAAAGCCGAGATTGGCTGCGGCAAGTCCGGCGGCAGCCGCCCCGGATACCTGCATGAACCTGCGTCTTGTTAGTTTCATCTCATAAGCTCCTTTTCCATTCGTTCGATTTGTCCGTGTTTTCCGATGCGCCACCGGAAACACGGGGTTTATGCGATTCCCGAAGGTGCCGCAGGAAAGCGGTTATTCCCCGGGAAGCTCTTCCATGGCTTTTACAATGATTTCAAGGTCCGGCCGCCGGTTGATGTCGGATACGTGAATAAACTGAATCACGCCTGTTTTATCTATGAGAAAAAGGGCCCGTTCAGCGGTCCCGTCACCTCTGAGGATACCGTACTTCCGGGCGGTTTCTCCGTGGGGCCAATAATCCGAAAGTACATCGAACCAGAGATCTCCCATTTCCCGGGTCCAGGCATGGAGGCTCGGAACATTGTCCGTGCTGATTCCCAGGATGACGGTATCATGTGCATCAAACAGCGGTTCGGCGATATTGTATCCCGGCCACTGGTCCGAACATACCGGGGTCCACGCAGCCGGGATGAACGTGAGCAACACGTTTTTCCGTCCCTGGTAATCCGCAAGGGAGACGGATTCTCCGGAGATGGCCGGAAGCGTGAAACCGGGGGCCTTTTCTCCGGTTTCAACCTTGAGCTCGCTGTCTTTTGGTTTCAGTTTTCCCGGGTCAAAAATCCTGTCTCCAAAAGCCCCGGAAGCGCAGAATCCAGTAACCGGCACCGCAATCCAGAACAGACAAATCAGGAAAACAACAATGCAGTTTCTCATAAATCCTCCTACTCCAGACCGGAGCGTTTGATCAAATCGCGAAAGAAAACCTCCGGCTTTCCCCTGGGGCCGGTTTCAGACAGAAAAACGGTTGTCGATCCGTCTTTCTCAAATTTTATACCGATAAAATAGGGGGTTCTCACTTCTCCGAGGATTTTATGGATGGCAAAATCCTGGTCCGGAAACATCGGGAATTTGATATCATATTGTTTACGGAAATAGTTCACTTCAAAAGCGGAATTGCCGACTCCGATACCGATCATTTTGATACGCTCCGCGAACCGGTCACTGTTTCGAAGCAGACGGAAAAACTCGTTCAGGTTTGGCGCCTCTTTCTGGCAATGGGGACAGTACATGCTGAAAATTTCCACCAGCAGGACGTCGCAGGGAATATCAGTGATACGGAATGAACCGGCTTCCTCTATTCCGAGATACGATACATCCGTCTTTTTTTCAGGGGCCTGAAGTGTTATGGAAAGCAGTTGTTCACAGATGGATTCTTCCGCAGGGATGTCTCGGGCAAAAACCGTGGATAAGATGAATACCGCCGCCGTACAGAAAATAAGATGTTTCATGGTTCGGACTCCGGATATTTCGGTAAAAATTGAATTTATTCTCTGATAACACAGCCCCGGTTACACGCAGGTTACAGAAAAGGTTACAGACGGAAAATGATGTATTGATTTTTTCTTTGGCATTCTTTTATACTGATGAAAAATCTTTTTCAGCCCTCTTTGAGCACCGGGCAGAAGAAAGGACGATAAGGTGCATCATTTAAAATGGATCAGGCGGTATGGAGGAGGAGTGATCAAAAGGATACCTGAAATTTTTGCGGTGTCGGTTTTACTGGCTTTGCTGCTGTTCGCGTCCGCATGCAGCCGTTCCGATGATTCGGATCACGGAACCGCCAGCAGGACCGGCATAGGCCCGGACACCATCCGTATCGGCTCTTCACTCGCCCTTCAGGGCCATGCAGGATATCTGGGCACGCAAACCCTCCACGGCGCACTTTCGTACATAAAGAAAATCAATGAAAACGGAGGTATTTACGGCAGAAAGGTCGAAATGATAGCAATGGATGACGGATATGACCCGCCGAGATGTGTTTACAATACACAGAAACTGATCCTTGAAAAGGAGGTTTTTTCCCTGTTCTGCTATGTGGGTACTCCTACCACCGTGCGGATCGTACCGCTTGTGAACCGGGTGAAAATCCCGCTGGTTGGAATGTTTACAGGCGCCAGCCGGCTGCGGGACCCGTCAAGTCCCTCCCTGATCAATATACGGACCTCGTACTACAGAGAAACCGAGGCTGCTGTGGATTATATGGTGAATGAGCTCGAAATCGAGAAGGTGGCTGTTTTTTACCAGTATGACGAATACGGGTTCGACGGGCTGCGCGGTGCGGAAATAGCGCTCCAGAAGTACGACCTCAAGCCAGTTGCAAAGGGGTCGTATATGAGAGGCACTGATAATGTAGCCCCCGGCCTTGAAAAGATCATTGCGTCAGACGCAGATGCGGTGGTGATGATAGGTACATACGGAGCTTGTTCCAAATTTATCCGGCTTGCTGCAAAAAGGGATTTCTCTCCTGTTTTTCACAATGTATCTTTTGTGGGCTCTGAAGAACTTCTGCGGCGGCTTGGAAAACTTGGCGAAGGGGTGCTGATCACCCAGGTTATGCCCTCGCCCAAGACAGGGGATCAGGAAAAAGCCCTGCCTGCTGTAAAAGAGTATACAGAGCTTCTCAAGAAGTACTTTCCCGGGAGCACCCCCAACTATGTGGGACTTGAGGGCTTTATCAACGCAAAAGTCCTGGTGGAGGGCCTGAAAAGGGCGGGTCCTGATATCACAAGGGAAAAGTTCATGGCTGCGATAGAGTCCATGAAAGATTATGACCCCGGGATCTCAGATACACTGTCATTTGACGGCAAGGGCCATCAGGGTCTTGACCGGGTGTATTTCACACGGATTGAAAACGGTGAAATCAGGCAGATCCAATGAATTTTTTTTACAACTTAAGCCTTAAAAACAAGATTTTTACTTTATGCCTTGTCATTGTTGTGCTGGTGAGTTTTGTTATCGCGCTTTTCACAAGATGGCTGCTTGTGTCGAGCCTTACAGGCGAGCTGAAAAAGAGGGGGACCGGAATTGCACAGAGCATTGCCGACAATTCAAGGGAGTTTATCCTGACAGAGGATAAAGAGAGCCTTACCACGCTTGTATTTGATGCAAAAGTCGGCAACAGGAAAGATTTTGTAAGGTATATGCTTATCAATGATGTGAACGGCAGGATCCTGGCCCATACCTTTTTGAGAAATTTTCCGGAAAAAATGCACTCCATTGTTGAAAAAAGTGAAGCTGAAAACAGGCGGATCACTGAAATAGATATCAGAGGGGAGGTGTTTCATGTCACCGTGCCTGTAAAGGAGGGGATTTACACCATAGGTTCCGTCCATGTGGGAGTTGACAAGGACCATATTCAAAAGCTGATTGCAAAGCTGAGGTTTCTTTTTTTTAGTTTTCTTTCCGTGGCTGCAGCGGTTTTTTTCGGGATGAGCCATTATCTGTCCAGGCAGATCACAAAACCGGTGTCTTCCTTGATCACCTATACCGACAGGATCAGGAAAGGTCATTATGACATTGATTTCGGAAAAGAGGAGCTGCCTGATCAATATTCAGAGAATGATGAGTTTAAGAAACTGATGGATTCGTTTATCAAGATGACCTCAAGGATAAAGGAGTCAAGGGAAGAGCTTCTGGCCTCTGAAACAAAATACCGGTCATTGTTCACCAGCGGGCCGAATCCGATTTTCGTTATTGACCGGAAAACGCTCGGGATTCTGGATGCAAGCCCCAAGGCATATGAAGGGTATGGATATAATACACAAGAACTTTTGAACATGAAATTCACCGATCTGGGCGACCTTGATGAGCAAGCCTTTTCAAAAGAGTTTCCCCCGAACGAATCCACAATAATCAGTTCCAAGGTGGAGCTCTTCAGGAAGAACGGGGACTCGGTTTTCGTTAACATTCATGCAAGTCCTGCTGATTACCGGGGAAAGGATGCCCTGATTGTGGCCACCACGAACATTACCGAACTCGTGGAAAAGGATACCCAGCTGATACAGGCAAGCAAAATGGCCAATCTGGAAAAGATGTCCGCAGGGATCGCCCATGAATTGAATCAGCCGCTGAATGCGATTAAAATGGGAAGCGAATACCTCATTATGATGAACCGGACACAGGGAAAAGCGGAACCTGATGATCTCACTCTCGTCGCCGGGGAGATCAGCACCCAGGTGAGCCGGGCATCCGAGATTGTGGACAGGCTGAAACATTTCAGCAGAAAAACCGATTTTTCAAGGGAAATCATTGATGTGAACAACTGCATAAGAGAAATCGATAAAATTATAAGGCGCGAGCTGTTTGTTCAGGATATTGATTTCGAGCTTGAGCTGGATGATTCGGTTCCTCTGGTGATGGCCCATAACAACCGAATAGAGCAGGTTATCTTCAACCTTGTCACCAATGCAAGGGATTCCGTGAACCAGAGAATCGAAACCACTGCGGACAAGCAAAAGGGCAGGATAAGGATCACCACTGTTAACCGCTCGGACAAGGCAATGGTAGTGGTGTCTGATAATGGAACAGGGATAGAAAAGAGCGAGGTGGAAAAAATATTCGAGTCTTTTTATACAACGAAAAAAATGGGAGAGGGTCTGGGCCTGGGGCTTCCCATCATTCAGGGGATTGTCAAGGACTATGAAGGGGATATCAGTGTGGAGAGTCAACCAGGGGAGGGCACGGATTTTATTGTAACTCTTCCGGCGCTCAGGGAATAATTGTGTTACGCGACATAAGGAGTTTGAATTGAAAGTTCTGGTAATTGATGATGAAAAACCCACACTTTCCATGTTCAGGCTGTTTCTTTCAGCTTACGGCTATACGGTTTTCATTGCGGAAGACGGGGAAGAAGGTATTCGGGTCTTTGAAAAGCAGGAGCCTGAAATTGTGTTTACGGATCTTAAAATGCCGGGAATGGACGGGCTGGAAGTTTTAAAAAAGATCAGGGAAAAGAAAATTGGTTCAGAGGTGATCATTATAACCGGTCACGGGGATATTGATAAAGCGATTCAGGCGCTGGATTTCGATGCATCGGATTTTATCAACAAGCCTGTTGAGAAGGCCGCCCTTGATGCTGCTTTGAAAAGGGCCCATGCAAGGATCGGAATGACCCCGGGACAACCCTTTTCCATGCGGACGGAAACGTCGGAGGACAGGCTTGATATATTCATAAAGGGCAAGATGTCCAGCCTTTCGGAGTCCTCTCTGAAAAGTGCGGTTGAGGCGGGGGCAAAGGAGACGGTGCTCCGCTTTGACGAGAGCTTCGCTGTTGACAGGGAGGGGATCAGGTCCCTGATCAGCCTGATCGCAAAACTCAATGACAAAGGAAGCAGGGTTGCCATGGAAGGGCTGTCATACAACTATGTACGCTTTTTTCAGATGGCCGGCCTCCAGGGGGTTGCAGGTATATCGGAAACTTCACCGGATGAATAAAACGTTCCCCATACCCGAAGTCAGGGAGGCTGTGCCGAGGAGCCGCCTGTTTTCAGTCCTGGACCGGAACAGGGATAAAAAAGCGGTTTTTATAACCGGACAGGCAGCACAGGGAAAGTCAACCTTTGCTGCTTCCTATCTGACAATATCATCCGAGCCAACCCTGTGGTTTCACCTGACCGAAAAGGAATCCGATCCTGCCGCATTTTTTCATCTTGTTTGCCCTCCGGTCTGCCGTGTGCTGGGCCGCCCGGAAACACTTGAAAGGATCAGGGCTTTCACTTCCACCCTGGCTGCAACAGAGGATGTGGCTATATATACGGATACAATGAGGGAGCTTTTTGCAGCCTGCGGAGTGAAACTGAATATTGTGCTGGATGATCTGGACTCGCTCGATAAAGGGGCTCATACCTTAAAGGTGATCCAGGAGCTTGCTTCGTCATTGACCGGGGATATAAGGTTTTTTTTCCTTTCAAGGGTTATGCCGGGGTTCGAGATTCACAAGCTCAAGCTGGAAAATAAAATGATCTGCATAGATAATGCCGATCTTGCATTTACTTTTGATGAAACCGCACGCTTTTTCAGGGAGAGGAACCAGGGGTGGATTTCACAGGAGCACCTTCAAAGGGTTCATGCGATTACGGAAGGATGGATCGGGGGAATTGTGCTGGTTTCAGAGGCTATACGGCAGAAATCCGATTTGTCATGGCTTTCCGAACTGATCCGGGGGGACGTGGTTGACTATTTTTCCAGGGAAGTATACCCGCAGCTTGAGAAAGAGGTGAAGGAATTTCTGATAAAGATTTCGGTTTTTGATGAAATCGATCCTGAAACTGCCGAACGGTTCACAGGTAATGCCGGAGCCGGGAAAATCCTTGAAACGCTTGAAAAAAGAAACCTGTTTGTACATCGGGTCCTGGAAGGGAAAAAGGGGCTGACCTTCCGGATTAACAAACTTTTCAGGGACTTTCTTCAAAGAAAGCTTGAAGTAAAACAGGGCGGACAGGCGATTAAAAGCCTCTGCCATGATGCCGGAGTCAGTCTGGAGGAAACAGGCGAGATTGAAAAGAGCATCCGGTTTTTTCTGAGGGCCGGGGCCTGGAAAAAAGCGGGTAAGGCTGTTGCCGGTCTTGGAACGGATTTTCTGATTCAGGGAAGGGTCAAAGACCTTGCCGCCTGGATAGAAGCCATGCCTGAAAGTGTGGTATGGAAGGACCCGTGGCTCATATTCTATTTAACGATGACAAGGCGGATCAAAGGCGGCAGCAGAAATCTCGAGGATTTTCAGATCGCACTCGAACTGTTCAGGGAACGGAATGATGTACGGGGAATCCTCTTGTGCACGGCATACATGATCGAAGCTGTTGTGTTTCTGAAAAGCAGTCCCGACCTGATCGAAACCTGGATCGAGCAGGGTAAGGCTGTTCTGGAATCAGTAAATAACAGACCGATATTCACATGGGCAAGGGCGGTCTTGTGGCAGCAGATCGGGTTCGGATACATTGCAGGAAAAGGGGAAGTGCCCAGGGGGATTTCCGCATGCAAAAACGCATACATTCTCGGCTCCAAAATACGGAATGCTGAAATACAGCTCAACGCCTCCATTGTGATCATCCTGGGGCATGTGTATACCGGAAATCTGCACGATGCTGAAAAACTGCTTGACGATATCAAAAACCTGGCCCATGACGGAATACACCCGGAGTACAGAACCCTGAAAAACCTTGTCAATATTGATCTTGCCCTGAAAAAAGGTGCTTTTGAAACTGCTGAATATTACCTTGACATATCCCAGAAAGATATTGAAACGTTCGGCATGATTTTTCTGTATCCCGGATTCATCGAGGCCAAGGCAATGCACAGGGTGTATACGGGCCGTTTCAGGGAAGCGCTGGAGCTTGCGGACCACCTGTCGGATTTCTCCATACTCTCGGGAAATTCCTTTTACCAGGGCAATGCGCACCGGGTAAGGGCGGTGGCCTTTTACCATTCCGGAGAGATGGAAAAGGCTGCTCATGAAGCGGACCAGGCAGTGGCGCTGTTCGACCGGAATCACAACCGGGATCTGCATTATTATACTGCAATGCTTATCCAGGGCCTTGTACTCACACATATCGGGGAGACCGGCCGGGCGCAGCAGGCACTTGAAAAAGCATTTTCCGGATTTGAAGCCATGAATATTGATCTTCTGACCACTGAAACCTCGGCAGCCCTGGGAATTCTTTATCAGGAGAACGGGGACATGGAAAAGGCAGGGACAGTTTTGCCTGACGCGGTTTCAAAAATATTCGGAAAAGGATACACCCGTTTTGTGGTTACTTCACCTGATGATTTCACAAAAATAATGGTGTTCGCAGCATGCTGGGATCTGGAAGACGGGCTGGACGAACAGGTCATTGCAGCGCTTGTTTCCAATGGAGACATCGCCGGGACAAGAACAAGGATTCGGGAGTTAATGGAGCGGGCCGGAGGAGACCGCCTGAAATCGGTCTACAGATTGACGATGCCCAGGTTGCGTATAGAAACCCTTGGTGAATTCCGGGTCCTGGTTGACGGCAAGGAGATTGACAGCGGAAGGTGGGACGGTCATAAACCCAAACTGCTTTTGAAGTCCATTATTCGCCATCATGGACATGACGTGCCAAAGGAGATGATTATCGAGG
>JAWLES010000041.1:0-15750 GCA_041685935.1 Desulfobacteraceae bacterium
TTTCGGAATGCAGGGGACATGCTGCAAAAACTGCTCAATGGGACCTTGCCGGCTGCCGCTGCCCAAAGGCGGAATCGAAGGAGAAGACACGAGAAAAGGGCTTTGCGGTGCCACTGCAAACACCATTGCTGCCAGGAACTTTATCCGGATGGTAGCCGGAGGAGCGGCCGCCCACTCAGACCACGGCAGATGTGTTGCAGAAGTTTTTCTCGCTGCGGCCAAAAAAGAGACAGATGCCTATAAGATAAAGGACACTGCCAAGCTCCTCTCCATAGCACCCTACCTGGGTGTTGCCACCACCGTGGAAGAGGACGGCGAAGAAAAGGACCGGGAGATTGACGAAATCGCCCTTGAGGTTGGTGAAAAGGCCCTGAACGAATGGGGCAAGGCCGAAGGCGAGCTTCTTTATCTCAAACGCGCTCCTGAAGCTCTTTACGAGAAATGGCGGAAGAACGGCGTTCTGCCGAGGAACATTGACAGGGAAATCGTTGAAATCATGCACCGCACCCACATGGGAGTGGACCAGGACTACAAGAACCTCATCAAACAGGGAACCAGAGCCTCGATTGCAGATGGATGGGGCGGGTCCATGCTTGCAACTGATCTCCAGGACGTGCTGTTCGGCACACCTTATCCATTGCAGTCCGAAGCCAACCTCGGCATCATGAAAGAGGACCATGTGAACATAATTGTCCACGGCCATGAACCGGTTCTGTCCGAGATCATCGTGGCTGTGTCCCAGTCCCAGGAGATGCTTGACTACGCCAGGGAAAAAGGAGCCAAGGGAATCCAGCTCGGCGGCATCTGCTGCACGGCAAACGAAATTCTCCAGCGTCACGGGGTTCCAACGGCTGCAACCTTTCTCCAACAGGAGCTTGCCATCATCACGGGCGCATGCGACGCCATGGTGGTGGATATTCAGTGCATCATGCAAAATCTTGCAAACGTAGCCAAATGTTTCCATACAAAACTCATCACCACTCACCCCATTGCAAAAATGGAGCAGGACAACGTGATGCACATCGAGTTCGACGAAGATTATGCATTAGAAGATGCCAAGCGGATAGTGAAACTTGCTATCGACAACTATGAAAACCGTGGAACGGAAGTGGTCATACCCCAGCACAAGACGACCCAGGTAGCAGGCTTCGGCGTGGAGTCGATCCAGTATCATCTCGGCGGAACTTTCAGGGGCACTTACTATACGCTGAATGACAACATCATTAACGGCCGAATCCGTGGTATCGCCGGCGTGGTCGGCTGCAACAACGCCAGGACCAAACACAACGACGCCCACGTCAAGGTAGTCAAGGAGCTGATCAAAAACGACGTAATCGTCCTGACAACCGGGTGTAATGCCATCGCCTGCGCCATGGAAGGGCTGTTAACGCCCGAATCAGCTGCTGTGCACTGCGGGGCGGGGCTTGCCGAAGTATGCGAAACCGTTGGAATTCCTCCGGTTCTGCACCTGGGGTCCTGCGTAGACAACTCCAGAGTCCTTCTGGCTGCGACAGAGGTTGTCAAAGCCGGCGGTCTCGGAAATGACATAAGTGAACTTCCCGTTGCCGGAAGCGCACCCGAATGGATGAGTGAAAAAGCCATCAGTATCGGCCAATACGTTGTTACTTCCGGTATATACACGGTATTCGGGGTCACCCTGCCCACATCAGGAGCACCTGTTTTCCACGATTATCTTTCCAAGGAACTTGAAAAGCTCTACGGAGGAATGTGGGACATTGAAGCCGATCCGATAAAGCATGCACAAAAGATGATCGATCATATCGACAAAAAACGGAAAGCCCTGGGCATTGACAAGGCCAGAGAAAGGGTTCTCATGGATATGGCGGATCGTCAGGCTCTCGAAGCGTAATGGTGATAACAAAGATAAATCCTCAAAGAAGGAGGAAACAATGTCGAAATTAATAGCATTTGCCGCAATCCAGGGCGGATACAAAGTTGTTTCTGAGGTTGAAGGCGAACTCAGAAAAGCCCTTGAAACATATAACGCAGACACAAAAGTTGAATTCCCGAATACCGGTTACTTCCTGCCTGTTATCTACTCTCTGACCGGGCTGGAAGTCAGAACCCTGGAAGATCTCAAAAAGCCGCTCGAGTTTGCCCGCGGCCTTTTACCTCCCCATGTGAAGGGGAAGAATCACCTTCCTTTCCTGGGCCCGCTTCTTGACGCGGGTATGGCCGGAATTCTGGCCTATGAAATCAAGGAAGCACTCAGGATTGTAAGAGAACCGGACTTTTACCTGCCTGAAGAAGATCCTGATATCGAGAATGGAAAAATCTGGCTGGGTCCGGCTGATGATACCATACTGAGAAAAAGGGGAGTCGAGTTCGTTGACGGTTCCGCTCCGGGTTTTGCAGCCATTGTCGGTGCCGCACCCGACCCGGAAACCGCCAAAATGATTGTGGAGGACTACCAGAAAAGAAGCCTTTACATTTTCTGCGCAGCCCATCACAACGGCACCACCATCATTGACCAGCTTCTCGAAGCGGGCGTCCAGGTGGGCTGGAACACCCGTATCGTTCCCTTCGGCCCGGATATCTCGTCCGCAGTGTTCGCCCTCGGCTTCGCCAACAGGGCCGCCATGGCCTTCGGCGGCGTACAGGCAGGGGATTACAAAAAAATTCTCAAGTACAACAAGGACAGGATTTTCGCTTTTGTCAACGCACTTGGAGACATAGGAACAGAATGGGGCGTGGCCGCTGCAGGCTGCGTAAACTGGGGTTTTCCGACCCTGGCGGATACCGACATTCCGCAGATCCTGCCCACCGGAATCTGCCTGTACGAACATGTACTGGCCAATGTCCCGCATGAGGAAATGGTCCAGAAATCGGTTGAAACAAGAGGTCTTAAGGTTACCGTATCCGAAATCGAGATTCCCTGCTCATTCGGCCCCGCATATGAAGGAGAGCGGGTCAGGGGAGCCGATCTATACGCCCAGTGCGGCGGGGGCAAGACCCAGTGCACCGAGCTTGTGAAAAAGGCGGAAATGAATGAAATCGAAGACGGCAAAGTGATAATTGAGGGCCCGGACCTGGATCAGGTTGAAGAAGGAGGAACCTTCCCGCTGGGAATTTACGCCCAGATTGCCGGACGCGAATTCCAGGATGATTTTGAACCTATCATCGAGCGGCAGATCCATCACCTTGTGAACTACATTCAGGGAGTCATGCATATAGGTCAGAGGGATATTTCATGGATCCGGATCAGCAAGGCGGCCATTGACAAGGGATTTACCCTTAAAGATATCGGGACGGTTCTTCATGCCAAATTCCATCAGGATTTCGGCAAGATACTGGACAAGGTACAGGTCACCCTGTTCACCAACAAAGAGGATGTGGAAAAACTCACTGAAAGGGCAAAGGCTGAATACAAACAGCGTGATGAGAGAGTGGACAAGATGAAGGACGAGGATGTGGAGACTTATTACTCCTGCACCCTGTGCCAGTCTTTCGCTCCAAACCATGTCTGCACTGTAAGCCCGGAAAGAACAGGTCTTTGCGGTGCCTACAACTGGATGGACTGCAAGGCCTCCTTTGAAATCAACCCCACAGGACCGAACCAGCCCATTGAAAAAGGGGAGTGTCTTAATTCACGCCTCGGCCAGTGGAAAGGGGTCAATGATTTCGTATACAAAGCATCCAGGGGAGCAGTCACTCACTACAATTTCTACTCCCTGGTCCATGACCCCATGACCACATGCGGCTGCTGCGAGTGTATTGCAGCCATGCTGCCTTCCTGCAACGGTGTTATGACGGTTCACCGGGACTATGCCGGGGAAACTCCCTGCGGCATGAAGTTTACCACACTTGCCGGTGTAATGGGCGGCGGAGCCACCTCGCCGGGCTTTGTCGGACACTCCAAATTCAACATATGCCAGGCGAAATTCATCCGGGGTGACGGCCCTGAAGACATGGATGAAGGCGGACTTTTAAGAATTGTTTGGATGCCCAAGAGCCTGAAGGAGGAGATCAAGGAGAGAATCGACAGAAGAGCCGAGCTTCTTGGCGTACCGGATTTCTACGACAAGATAGCTGATGAAACCGTCGGAGTCACCGAGGATGAAATTCTGCCGTTCCTCAAGGAAAAAGGCCATCCCGCACTTGAACTCGCATCTATTGTCGGATAATGAACGAAAGAGACAGGGCCGGAATCTGCAATTGCCCCGGCCCTGAATTTCAAAGTGACTAAACAGAATTAAGGAGATAGAAATGGCTTTAACCGGTATACAGATATTCAAACTCCTGCCGCAGACCAACTGCAAGGAGTGTGGAGTCCCTACCTGTCTTGCATTTGCCATGAACCTGGCTTCAGGAAAGGCCGAACTTGACAGCTGCCCCTACGTATCTGACGAGGCGAGGGAAAAACTTGCAGACGCATCCGCACCTCCGATACGCCCTGTAAAAGTTGGAAAAGGCGTCAGACAGAGGACCACCGGCGGGGAAACCGTACTGTACAGACATGAGAAAACCTTTTTTAATGAAACCATACTTGCAGCCAATGTATCTTCGGATGTGGACGGTGCAGAGCTTGAAAAAAAACTGACGCTCTACAATGCTTTCCAGTTCGAGCGAGTGGGGTTCAACCTCAGACCGGAACTGATCGCGCTTAAAGACGCTGGGACCGGGAAAGACGCATTTGCAGCCGCGGCTAAAACAATTGCGGAAAAATCTGAATTCAATCTCGTGCTTATGACCGAAGACCTTGACGTGATGAAGGCGGGGGTTGAAGCTGCAGGTTTCAAAAGACCGTTACTGTATGCAGCCACAAAGGATAATGCGGATGAGTTCGGCGCACTTGCAAAGGACAATAATCTGCCCCTTGCAGTAAAAGCCGACTCCCTTGACGAAGTAGCCCAGCTCACTGAAAAATTAACCGAAATGGGCCTTAAAGAGCTTGTAATCGATTCCGGATCACGGGAAATCAAGCAGGCGTTTGAAGACCAGATCGCAATCAGGCGGGCCGCACTTAAAGCGAATAACAAAGCCCTGGGATTTCCCACCATCACTTTTCCCTGTGAAATGGCCTCCAACCTTGATATGGAGACCCTTATAGCAGGCATGTTCGTTGCCAAATACGGCGGTATCGTTGTTATGTCCGACTTCTCAACCGAGTCACTGTTTCCGCTTCTCCTTGAGCGGCTGAACATCTTTACCGATCCCCAGCGTCCCATGACGGTTAAAGAGGGGATTTACGAAATCGGTACACCGGATAAGAATTCTCCGATACTTGTGACCACCAACTTCGCACTCACCTATTTTATTGTGTCAGGCGAGATTGAAGCAAGCAAAGTTCCGGCATGGCTGCTCATCAAGGACGCGGAAGGACTCAGCGTCCTGACCGCGTGGGCTGCAGGAAAATTTGCAGGTGATGACGTGGGGACGTTTGTCAAGAAATCCGGAATCATGGACAAGACCGACAAAAAGGAACTGGTCATTCCCGGATACGCCGCAGCCATCGTCGGTGAAATCGAAGAAGAGCTGCCGGACTGGAAAGTTGTTGTCGGCCCCAGGGAAGCAGCCCATATTCCGGCTTTCATGAAAACAAAATAACCTTACTGTACAAGGAGTAATTTTATATGATACTATTTGGAGAAAGCTTGAACGTAATTTCCACAAAAATCGGCAAGCAGTTCAAGGAGCCGGACCCGGCAAACCGCGATCCAAAGCCCATACAGGAAGAAGTGATCATGCAGAAGGAAAAAGGCATGGATTACATCGACATCAACCTGGGGCCTGCTAAAAAATTCGGCCATGAACTCATGCCGTGGGTGGTCAATGTCGTCCAGGAAGCTGTCCCTGACATGCCTCTGCTTCTGGACACCTCGAACATCGATGCAATCCGTGAAGGACTCAAGGTTGCAAAACCTGCGGACAAGCCCCATATTATTAACTCCATCATGGCCAGACCTGAAAGATACCAGGAGATGGTACCAGTGGCAACAGAGTTTGATGCGGATTTTATCGCCCTTATGTGGGGCCCTGAAGGTCTGCCCAGGGATGAAAACGAAAGAGCCGCACTTGCGGTTGAACTGATCTACTTTGCCAATGAAGCAGGGATTCCCAACGAAAAAATCTGGGTGGACGGTATTGTAACCCCTGTCAACATACAGCAGCCCCAGTTGATAAGCCTGATGAACTTCCAGGCCATGCTGGATGACATCGCTCCGGGCGTTAAGAGCACCTGCGGCCTTTCCAACGTATCCAACGGACCTCCGGCACACCTGAGACCGATTCTCAACCAGACCTACATGGTAATGCTCAAGCGGTACGGAATGACATCCGTAATTGCGGATCCCCTGGATGAGAAGCTGACTGCCATTGCCAAAGGGAAACACCCGGAAATCGAGGAGATCATACACAAGGTCATGGACGGGGAGAAACCTGACACAAGTTCTCTTGACAAGGAACTTCGGGATTATGCCAAAACCGCTGACGTGATCATGGGCAACATTCTGTATTCCGACTCATGGCTTGAAGTGTGATCTTGCACACCTGAACTCTGTAAAAACCTCTCCCACTTTTAAGATACGGGGAGGTTTTTTTATTTTATGGAATCGAGAGGTTGATAATGACTGGCGACACTCAAACTGAATGGTATTATATTATCGTTCAGAATCCCGGTTCTCCCGAAGAGCAGCTTACGGGGTTTTCAGACGAAGACAGCGGGACGGATTTCGTTCCGGTCTTTCGATCCAAGGAGGAGGCACAGCAGTGTTTTTTGCTGATGCCCAAGGATGTGATCAATATAAAGTACGAAGTGCAGGCCATCATCAAAGAAGACTTGATTTATCAGGCCGGCAAAAAAGATTACAGAATTTATCTCATGGATGACAAGGGAGCGGTCAAAGACCGGTTATTTTGATTTCTAAACCAGGAGCTCAGCATTGAGTTTAAAAATTGCAATCGGAGGCAAGGGCGGAGTTGGAAAAACCACTTTCACCGCCCTGCTTGCCAGATCTATAGCGGACATGGACAATACAAAACGGGTTATCGCCATTGATGCGGACCCGGTTTCCAACCTTGCAGCCGGGCTGGGAATTGACGAAACCGAACCGATTACCCCTGTGGCCGAGCTTTCCGATCTTATCGCAGAGCGGACAGGGGCGCAGCCCGGTACCATGGGCGGCTTTTTCACCCTGAATCCCAAGGTGGATGATATTCCGGACCGGTTTTCCAGGGAGCGGGACGGGGTCAAGCTGCTCGTTATGGGCACCGTGCAGCAGGGTGGATCAGGATGTATCTGCCCGGAAAGCACCATTTTAAAAGCCCTTATGAACCATCTTGTGCTTTTCAGGGATGAAGTGGTTCTCATGGATATGGAGGCAGGTGTCGAACACCTGGGAAGAGGTACGTCCGGTGCAATGGACGCCCTTATCATCGTGGTGAACCCGGGAAAAAGAAGCAGGGTTGCAGCTGAAAAGATCAGAAAACTCGGATCGGATATCGGAATCAAAACCATCTATGTACTCGGGAACCGTATAAAAACACAAGAAGACAAAGATATCATAACAGAATCCATGAAAGATTTCCACATACTCGGGTTTCTCGAAGAAACCGATGAGATTTCCAATGCCGACCGTCTCGGCACCCGGCCGTATGAAAACATTGCAGACGCCCCTTCCGCCTTGAGAGAGATTTCGGGAAAATTGCTGCGATGACCTTCTTATTGCTGTCTGAACCGGGAAATGATTTGAAATCTTCAGTTTAAAAAGGGCAGCATCCTGCCGGAATGCTGCCCTCTAAATTTACCCCCACCGGGAGAAAACCGGGACGGGATTCTTCTTAATTGGGTTGGGAGGAAAGCGCTTCTGCTTTAATCGAACTTTCACTGAACGGAACAGGCAGCGGCAAAACTGTTCTGCCGAACACGGCATTGTTCACCACGGCGCCTGCCGTATAAAGGGCCAGCACACCCGAACCTATCAAAAGGTACCCTACTGTCGGTTTCAATCCTGCGGAAAAAATTTTCAGATCGATACCTGCGATAAGCCATAGTGCGATATCCAGAAAGACCACGATAAAAAACAGAGTTTTCGGGCCCTTTAGATAAGCGGGGGTGACAATTGTCAAAAAACCGGCTCCGGCTATCCAGCACCACCCTTCCACATAACTCGAGGAGGCAATTCCGAAATGGTGCATGAGGAATTTGGCAATCAAGCTTAACGCGGCGCCGAACATAAAAAAGGCGGAAAAGAAAAGAAACACATTTCCACCGGTAATGTTGTGATCCTTGAGTTCTATAACTGCAGTGGTGTATTGTACGATGCCTCCGCCGACCAGCCAGGCGGCAAGCAATGGCAACCCTCCCGGACCGACTTTACCAAGAAATACAGCACCGAAACCAAAAGTAGCAACAGCCAATGCCCCCAGACCGGCCGGCCCGGGGGATGCAAAAGAATGAACCTGTTCAGCCATACGATTCCTCCTGAATTGAGAGATAGATGTTCGGGTTAGTTCCTGACGAACCTGCTCAACCGAGCAAGCGCTCAGTCACCTTAGTCTGAAAATCCTGAGCTTGTCAATAGGAGGGATGAAAAAATAATGAGAAAGCCGTTTTGACCAATCAATGCGAACCAGGCAAGCCGGAGGCAAACCCCGGCTATTTCCTGATCCGATTTCGATCTGCTGCATAAACTGCTGACAGCCTTCTGCAAGGCTTTACAGGTCTGCAGCTATTCCGACTGGTTCTCCAGCTCTGAGATGCGCTGATTTATGGCATCCAGAGCAGTTTTTGCGGATTCGGCCTGGCCTTTGAGCATCTCCAGCTCAGTGTCCCGGGATAAAGGGTACGGCTGGGCAGTAACAGGGCCGCCAAAGCCCCATCCAGGCCGTCGAAACCGCCCGAATCCTCCTCGACCGCCTCTTCTGAAAGCCATACCATGGCCGTAGCCGTAAAAACTCTGCTGTCCGGCACCCGAGGGGCTGCACATTCCCCGGGCACCGCCTGTCATCGGCCCCATTCCCTGGGGACCTGTTCTGTCAAAACCCGGCATATCAATCACCTTTCCTTTCTTTTAAGGGGTTATTGTATTTTTTCCGTTATCCTCTGCGGCCTTGTCCCCTGCCGCCGCCTTTACCACGGCCGCCTCCTTTGCCGCGGCCGCCGCCACCGCCTTCACCGCGGCCGCTTCCGGGTTTTTTTTCACCGGCCCGATCCGCCGGAGGTATCCCGGAATTTCCTTTGCGACCTGTTCTCGGGCCTTCTCCTTCGGGCCCTGTTCCGTCTTTGTTCGGCATTTTATTCACCTCCCTGTTTTCTGGCATATAATGACGAAAACCAATTTTCGATCATTTGATCAAAATATAACTCCGTTCAAATAACATGTCAAGTCTTTTTGATCAAATGATCACAATATTATGAAAAGAGCCCGCCTTGACAAAACAGACTTTTTCAGATAAAGCATATTGATAATATGACCAAAACAGGATCCGAAAACAAACACAATCGAAAAATTCCGAAATAATAAGCAGGAGGCTAAAGATGACCAACGTTGCAATTATCAGATGTGAGAAGAATGAAAACCGCTGCCCCTTGACTTCATGTTTCAAGACCCTGGTCAACAGAAAAGAAGGGTTCTCCGGTTATTCGGAAACAGTTCCTGCAGGGGTGTTCACCTGCAGATGTCCCGGAGACAACGTGGTTGATCTGGCCAGAATCTTAAAATCCAAAGGAGCTGAGGCGGTACACTTCTGCACATGTACTTTTGCTAAAAAAACAAAGAACGGGTGGGATATGTCTGAAGGTGGATTCTGTGACCGTCTGGACGATTTGATGAAAAAGGTTAATGAGCAGACCGGTTTATGCTGCGTAAAAGGTTCTGCTCATCTGCCGGAAGGGTATACCCCGGTTGTGATGGATTGAAACAGGCGTACAAAACGCAAACGGATAACGGCTCCTTACAAACTGCTGAAAATCACCCGCCTGGACATCCCTGATTTATAGGCAAGATAATCAGCAAGGATTTGTCCGTGATCAAACGCAGGCTCCTCCGGGAGTTCAAAAGTTCTGAAAACACAAGCCTCTTTTGCATCATCCGCTGCCTGGGGAGTGCCTGAAGCCGTTGCAATAAAAACCACGGATACCGTATGAAACCTCGGGTCCCGTCCGGGGTCGGAATACGAGTGGAACTGCTCCGCCAGAACGACTTCAAGACCGGTTTCCTCTTTAGCCTCCCTTCGGGCGGCCTTTTCCAGCGACTCACCGTAATCCACAAACCCGCCCGGGAGCGCCCAGCCATAAGGGGGATTCTTCCGCTTGATCAGAACAATCCCGCCCTCTGTTTCAATGACAACATCCACGGTTAAAAAAGGATTTTTCGGAGTTTCAGCATGCACAGCAGCCTCACTTATTAATAAATCGCATCAAACTGGCACTTGTCAAAGCAGGTCATGCATTTGATACATTTCTCCCTGTCAATCTCAGCCACCTGCTTTTTCTGCCATGTAATCGCGCCGGCAGGGCAGCTTTTGTAACAAAGACCGCACATTTTGCATTTTTCCGGGTCAACTTTGAACTCAAGCAGATCCGTACATATCTTGGCCGGGCATTTTTTATCCCTGATATGGGCGATATACTCATCCCGGAAATACCTGAGCGTGGAAAGAACCGGATTGGATGCAGTCTGTCCCAGACCGCAAAGCGAAGATAGCCCGACCACTTCGGCAAGGTTCATAAGGCGGTCCAGATCCTCCATACGCCCTTTTCCGGCACAGATCCTCTCGAGAATAATAAGGATCTCGCGGGTTCCCTCCCTGCAGGGAGTACATTTACCGCAGGATTCCTCCTGTATGAAATCCATGAAGTACCTTGCCATGTCAACCATACAGGTCCGGTTATCCATGACAATCACACCCCCTGACCCCATAATCGCCCCCACCTTGGCGATCTCTTCATAATCCACAGGGGTATCCAGGTAGTTTTCAGGCACACATCCGCCGGAAGGGCCTCCAAGCTGAACCGCCTTGAAAGTCCGTTTCTTCCCGGGTATCCCGCCGCCGATATCATACACAAGGGTTCTGAGAGTTGTTCCCATGGGAACTTCAACAAGGCCGATATTCGCGACATCACCTGAAAGTGCGAACACCTTGGTTCCTTTGCTGGTCTCCGTTCCAATCCCTGAATACCACCGGCTGCCGTTTAGAATAATCCTGGGAACATTAGCCAGGGTTTCCACGTTGTTCAAAATCGTGGGTTTTTCCCAAAGACCTTTATTGGCCGGAAACGGGGGCCTCGGCCTCGGCATTCCCCTTTTGCCCTCAATGGAACGCATCAGTGCGGTCTCTTCTCCGCACACAAATGCACCCGCACCTTCATAAATCTCGATATCAAAATCAAACCCGGAGCCGAGAATATCCCGGCCCAGAAGACCGTAGTCCTTTGCATGATCAATTGCGATGGTAAGACGCTTGATGGCCAGGGGATACTCGGAACGGCAGTATATATAGCCTTTGTCCGCATTAATTGCTTTTGCCGCAATGATCATCCCTTCCAAAACTGCGTGGGGGTCGGACTCCAGGATACTCCTGTCCATGAACGCACCGGGATCTCCCTCGTCCGCATTGCACAGGACATATTTGGTATCTCCTTCAGCCGCCCTGGCAAAAGCCCATTTTTTCCCGGCAGGAAACCCTGCGCCCCCCCTGCCGCGTAAGCCGGAATCAGTGACTTCACTTATAATTTCCTCCGGGTCCATTTCATTAAGGGCTTTGGCAAGGGCGAAGTATCCTTCGGTCCCGATGTATTCATCAATGGTTTCCGGATCGATATTTCCTTTGTTCCGCATGGCGATGAAATACTGGCTAGAGAAGAACCGGATATCGTCCATACGGGGGATCCTGTCCTTGGAAGCCGGCTCCTTGTAAAAAAGGCGCTCAAGGGGCCTGCCCTTGAGAAAATGCTCTTCCACCAGCTCAGGGGCATCCTCGGGCTTGATCTGCTGATAAAATATACCTTCCGGCTGAACCACCATCACAGGTCCGACTGCACAGAATCCGTTGCATCCGGTCACAACAATCTGCACCTCATTTTCAAGACCCTGTTTTCCAAGCTCGGTCTCAATGGCCTCTTTCACATCATGACTGCCCGTGGATTCACACCCCGTACCTCCGCAAAGCATCAACTGGATTCGTATTGTATTCATCATTCTAATGGGCCCTTATTCATACTTTTCAAGTATATCAATTACCTTGTCCGATCCGACACCACCGTAAACGTCATTGTTGATTACCATTACAGGTGCAAGACCGCAAGCTCCCAGGCATCTGACTTCTTCCAGGGAAAACCGCCTGTCATCCGTGGTCTCTCCCTTTTTTACGCCGTACCTGTCATCAATCCGTACCAGCGCATCCTTGATCCCTTTCACGTAACATGCCGTTCCGGTGCACACTTTCACCCGGTTCCGCCCTTTGGGGGTCAAAGAAAAGAAAGAGTAGAAAGTGGCAACTCCGAAAACTTCACTGGTGGAAATATTCAGTCCCTTTCCGATATAGTCCAGCAGAACTGCGGGAAGATAACCCACCTGCTCCTGGCATTTTCTCAACACCGCGATAAGGGATCCCGGCTTTCCTTTTCCTTCTTCAATAACCGCATCAATCTGCTTCCACATCTCCTCTGTAATATCAGGGTGATGAGGATACATTCCTTTTTTCATTTCACTCTCCTGAAGGTCGATTTCCTTGGGACAATCTCATATATAACACTGGTTTTTCACAATAAATCAAAATTGTCAACGGTCTTTCAAACTTTCGAAGCCATATCAGCCACAAGGTTATCATATTCCGGCACCATAAGTTCCCAGGAAAACTTTTCCATTGACTTTGACAACTCTTTCCTTGAACCGTCATATTCATCAGAATGCAAAAGCAGGTGCCTGAGTTTTTTGTCAAGATCCTCGGTGCCGGAATAAAGTACTTGGTCATGGAATCTGTCAGGGATGATTTCAGGATAGGAAAGCCGGTCCGGCAAAAGAGGGAAACACCCCATCCGCACGGCTTCCACCACGGATATGCCGAAATTCTCCTGTACTGCTGTGCTGACCGTTACCGCCCCCTTTTCCAGAAAATCAAGGTATTCGCACCTTGATTCAACGTATCCGAACACCGCAATTTGATCCGCAAACTCCTCTTTTGCGTTTTGAAAAACCTTTGGAATTTTTTCATAGCTTTCACCGAGAAGTGCCAGCCGGAAAGGGATATCCGCATCCCTGATCCCGCGCAGGACACTGAAAAAAACATCAGGCTGCTTGTCCCACTCCCACCTGTGGTTCCATACGACAAGGGGAGGCTCAGGATCAGCCGAAGCAGCATCCACTTTTCCGGGGGGAAATCTGCACCCGGGATATGCCACACCGGATTTTTCCAGTATTTCCTCCATGATCCAGTCCGGGCAATGATCAGGCACGCTCTGCATCATACTCCGGGCGGCCTGAAAAAAGAGATTGAAGTGGAACCTTGAATTAAACAGAACCCGGTCTGCTGCAAGGGCGGAGGTGATGTTTATGTATGCGAACCGGGTTTCTCTCTTCTCACCCGGACCTTCCGGGTAGGTGAGCTGATTTTCATGGAAATAAAGGAGGATCGGGATATCACTTTTATGGGCAATTGCCCTGAAGTCCCCCACATTCATCATATCCGTGGCAACCAGTGCATCAAAGGGCTCGCTTGCTAGCGCCTCGGGGACAAAATGCAGCGCAGCCCCCCGCATCCGCCATTTCCAGAACCGATCCGGCAACGTTATAAGTTCGATTTGATGGACCGAATGCTCCTGCCAGCCGAGAGCGAAATCCTTATGTGAGCCTCCGAAAAACGGCTCCAAAAAAAGTATTCTCAATTTTGACATATTTTCATATACCCTGTATAAGCTGCCCGGCCGGTTACCTTTGGCAACCGGCCGGCTGTTTTTTTTCTTCTGTCATCCATCAAAGGCACGGGTTTCCATTGGACCGGAAACCCTACATCCGTATATAGGTCCTGCCTCCTGCATAACGCCGCTTGAAATACCGCCTGTCCAAAGTTTCCCTGCATACGGTTTTGCCTCTGCCCGGTGCGTGTATAAACCTGCCGCCGCCTATATACACTCCCACGTGGGAAATGCGCCCTCCGGACTTAAAAAAAACCAGATCCCCTTGTGTCAGGTTCTGTTTTTTAACAAAACGCCCCCGGCCGAATTGATTTTGTGCAGTTCTCGGCAGATCGATCCCCACTTTCCGGTAAACCGAAAGGGTAAGCCCGCTGCAGTCGAATCCGGCATTCGGGCTCTCCCCGCCCCACTGATAGGGAATTCCGAGGTACTTTTCAGCTTCGGCCACGATCCTTTTTCGTACCGGTCCACGGGCCGGCCGATCTTTTGTTTCATACCCGGGCGGGATAACAAAAAAGTCAGTAATAATCCCAAGGCTTTTCAAATGAGAAGCCTTTGCGACAGCCTTCCGCCGGGAGCCGAAATTGCCGAATCTCACCTTGAAAAGTCCGTCTTCATCCTTGAAACAGAAAGCGTCCGCATAGGAGCGGATTTTTAATGTAAACCGTTCTGCATTGGAAAATTTCCGGAAAGCGCCCGCCTGGACGGAATACTGTATGGAATACCGGAAACTCTCCGCATCCGGGGAATAAGCAGGGCGTTCCTTTAAAGACGGGCTGCAGGAGAAAAACAGAGCAGCTGCGGTCAGAACGAATACCGGTATATACTTGTATTTGACCATACCCGATTATACCGCAATTGATCCGTTTTTCAAGCGCACACCCATGGAGAGCCCCATGTAATTTTAATGAAAGCCCTTGCCATGTCACCGGTATCAGTCTATCCGGCATAAATACCCGCTCACTGGTAAAACTTTGCATATAAATAGAAATTTTCAATGCAAACAGACAGTATCATTGGAATTTACTATTTTACTTATTGTGACTTTCCATAGTATTGAATTAAGCCATGTTATTGAAAAGCTGAAGCCGCCTCAAATTAAACAGGGATTGGGTTAAATGGAAAAGATGGGCTGGATATACAGGCTTTGCAGATGGGCACTTGGTGTCATATTCATCTATGCCGGAGGTACAAAATTGCTGGAACCGGAAATCTTCGCGGTACTGATTGAAGCATACGGTATCGTCCCGGAAATTCTTCTGATGCCGGTGGCGATCGGGTTGCCGCTTATTGAGGTGACCGCCGGCACAGGACTCCTGTTCGACATCCGGGGAAGCCTGGCGTGGATTACCGGCCTGCTGGTTCTTTTTATAACGGTACTTGGATACGGTATCTGGATGGGACTGGATGTGGACTGCGGCTGCTTCGGCCCGGAAGATCCTGAATCCGAGGCTTTTCATGGACTGAGACTGTCTCTGTATAGGGATCTTTTCATGATGGCAGGAGTGATTTTTATATACGGCTGGCGCCGGAATACTGCCATACGGCCGGCAGGCGTCATGACAATTGTTAATCAACTGTTGGGTAAAAGGAGAAAAGAAAATGCGCATGGGTAAATCTTTACTGAAAATTTTGCTGATTATGGGAATTGTGGCCGTGATGGCAGCTCCTGCAGCCGCCTTTCTGGACAACAAATTTGAAAAGGAGGTTGAAAAGGAGGAAGGTGCGGTCAAACTGGTGCGTGAAGTTCAGCACGGCGGCTATGACGTGGTAACCACAGAAGAACTTAAAAAATGGATCGACTCGGGAAAGGACATGCTTATCGTGGATACCATGCCGTACGAAGCCAGCTACAAAAAACAGCATGTGCCCGG
>JAWLES010000042.1:0-15711 GCA_041685935.1 Desulfobacteraceae bacterium
AAAGCAGAAACTCAAGGATCTGACCCGGGCGGCATACAAGACGGTTGAGGATCATTACGCCGCAGCAACGGACAAGGAAAAAATCAAACAAAAGAGGGGCGATACGGTCAAAGCTGCTGTCAACCAGGCGTTCGCCGTATTTGAATCTTCCCGCCGAAGTTCCGCCCTGGACAGTGCTAAAGCCCGCAAACAGTACGCTGTCAACGTGATTGAAGAAATGCGCTGGGGCAAGGGTGGAAATGGTTACTTCTGGATCAATGACACTGACCATGTGATGGTCATGCACCCCATGAAATCGTCGCTGGACGGCCAGGACCTTAGCGGAATGCAGGACCCTGACGGCAAGCACCTGTTCCGTGAAATGGTGGATGTTTGTACGGATAAAGGCTCGGGGTTCGTGGATTACAAGTGGCCCAAGCCCGGCCGTGAAGAGCCGGTGGACAAGATTTCCTATGTAAGGCTGTTCGAACCCTGGGGCTGGATAATAGGGGGCGGCATATACCTGGAAACCAATGAGAAAGCCGAGATGGAGCAGGCAAAGAAAGATATTGCTTCATTACGGTACGGGGAGGAGGACGAGGGCTATTTCTGGATCAACGATACTGCCCCTGTGATGGTGATGCACCCGGTCAAGCCGTCGCTGGACGGTCAGGATCTTAGCGGAATGCAGGACCCTGACGGCAAGTACCTGTTCCGTGAAATGGTTGACGTTTGTGCTGATAAAGGCTCGGGGTTCGTGGATTACAAGTGGCCCAAGCCCGGCCATGAAGAGCCGGTGGACAAGATTTCCTATGTAAGGCTGTTCGAACCCTGGGGCTGGATTCTGGGGACAGGCATGTATATAGATGATATAGATGCAGCAGTTGCAGCCCGGAAGGAGGCGATCAGTTCAAAGATCAGAAGCAAGATCATTCAGTTCGTTTCCATCATAGGCGCGGTGGTGGCTTTATGTCTTCTGGCCTCGGCATTCATCGTCAGCCGGGGAGTGGTGCGGCCCATCAACAGTGTCACAGGAATGCTCAAGGATATAGCTGAAGGAGAGGGAGACCTGACCAGGCGAATAGAAAACCGGTCCGGGGACGAAACCCAGGAGCTTGCAGAATGGTTTAACAAGTTCGTGGAAGATACCCAGTCAATGGTGGGAAGCATCAAAAAGAATTCGGACCGGTTGACCGAATCCTCCAAAGGCCTTGCCGGGATTTCCGAACAGATGCACACTCTTGCCGCCCGGACCTCTCAAAAAGCAAGGAACGTTGACGGGGCGGCTGAAAAAATGAGCGCCAACCTTGTATCAGTAGCCTCTTCCATGGAGCAGACTTCAGCCAATGTGAACAACATGTCCTCCGCATCAGAAGAGATGACCTCCACCATTGAGGAAATTGCGAAGAATGCGGAAACGGCAAGAGAGATTACTGACGATGCCGTTACCAGGACCGACAGCGCCACCGGCCGGGTCAATGAACTCGGTTCGGCAGCAGAGCGGATCGGCAGGGTAATCGACACAATTAATGATATTTCCGACCAGGTGAACCTGCTGGCTCTCAACGCGACCATTGAAGCGGCAAGGGCCGGAGAGGCAGGCAAGGGGTTCGCGGTTGTGGCAAACGAAATCAAGGACCTTGCCACCCAGACGGCTTCTGCCACTGAGGAGATAAAGGAGCAGGTCAAAGGCATCCAGAGTTCCACATCCCTGACAGTCGAGGAGATAAAGAGTGTTTCCGATGCAGTCCACCGGATTGATGAAATCGTTTCCAGCGTTGCCACTGCAGTGGAAGAGCAGTCCGCCACCACGAAAGAAATCGCGGAAAATATCGCCCAGGCTTCCACAGGGATCGGGGAGGTGAACGAAAATGTGGCACAGGGGTCTTCCAACGCTGAAGAGGTGGCATCGGAGATAAAAGATGTGGCCGAGTCCTCCGGGGAGATGGAGGATTCAAGTTCAAAGGTGAAGTCGAGTGCGGACGAACTGGCAGGTGTGGCAGAGGACCTTGGAAAGATGATGGCCGGATTTAAGGTGGAGTAAACCCCTTGTCAGAGGCGGTCTGTCAGGCGGCGCTGTTGATAAACCTGTAGATCCCGCTGATGGTTTTCACAGACCAGCGGGATTTGCCGGACAGGGTCCTGACCCCTTCTTTGTTAAAACGCTCGCAGGTTTCTTCCGGTGTCAGGCCCTGATCCTTCAATCCGATGATGATGTTGATGATAGCCTGTTTGTAGCCTTCAAAATCTTCATCCGGGCTGATATCCGGAATCAGGGATGTGTCCGGGGTGCCCTCGTCAATAAGCCTGGACAGATCATCCTGAACATCCGGTTCAATTATTTCATCTTCCCGGTCTTCCGCCTGGATCAGCAGGTTCAGATCGTCTGTTTCGTAGCCTTCACTCAAGGTCTCATACTGCTCGTCGAGCAGCATTGCAAGATCATCAATCTCCTCGGCACCGGGCTCTTCGGCCATGGCAGGGCCGTCGTCGAGCAGTTCCGCCAGATCGCCGAGATCCTCTTCATCAGGGAAGGTCCCGTTCTCTCCCGGGGGTTCGAGCTCCTCTGCAAGAGCGGACAGGTCGTCAAGTTCAGGTGTCTCCGGCAGGGTTCGATCAGCTTGATCCGATTCTTCCGGCAGATCCTTGATCAGGGATAAAAGGTCATCATCCTCCTGCTCTTCTTCAAAACAGGTGACTGCTGCTGTCTGTTCGGCGATTTCGGGTCTGCCGTCCGGGCCGCCGGCCTCGTTTTTCATTTGGTTGAGTGCCATGGCGATATGGTTCATGGCGTCAGCTTTCCGTTTTTCCGCATCAGCCCTTTTTTCCATTGCAGCCGCTTTCCGCTCTTCCACCTCGGTTCGCCTTTCACTTGCCATTGCCAGCTTTTCCTGGTTTTCATGAAACCGGCTGAAAAATTGTTCCATGGCGGAAAAGTCGTGAAAAGGTGTATCAGGAGCATTTTTTGTAAACCCGGTGCTTTTATGCGAACCGTTGTCAATGGCTGTATCGATTTCAGCAGGGGTCATGCCGCTGTTCAGGTTTTCAATGATGAATATGAAAAGGGTAAGAAGCTTTCGGTCATACATCTTCCCGTTTTCCCGGGTAACTGCGGGAAGCCTTGCTTCAAACCGGTTCAGGATAAATCTGATGATGGTTATGTCCTGTTCAAGTTCCTGTGCAATCTGTTTAGCTGTTAAAAACGAATTCTCTCCGCTCATTTTTCGGCTCCGTTATATATCCGCCCATTTTTATTCAAAATACCATAAAACCTGATTCACATAAAGCGGTTTTATATGAAAGCGCTTGTGATAAAACCGGCAAATTCATGGTTTTGCCTTGACGGACGGAAAACTGACTGTTATCCTTTAATTAAATTACCATCATTCACAGACAGTTCAACGGCAAATCACCCGCAGGTAAAGTACGTGTACCTTTATCAGGATTACAGTCAGGTAAATATAAACCGGCAGCATCCATCCTCTCTGCTGTCCCCAAGGAGGGTAAAATGAGTGAAGAAAATTCTCTTTTGTATCACATCGATGCGGTAAAAAAGGGCGAACGGGCCTTTGAGGATTGTTTTCAGGGCGTGGCCAGGATGATTCTTGAAGCAGGTGTCCGGAAAATCACGGTGAAAGGCAGGACTACTTATCAGTTCGATCTTTTCAGCAAAGGCAAAAAGCATCTCGTTGGCATGTATGACGAAATCAACAGTTTCGTCTCGTTTGTAAAGGATGCATCAGAAGGAGGCTCGTCCAGGGAAATGGCGTTCGTGCTGGTCGGAGAGCCGGGAAACGGAAAAACCTTTTTCGTGGAGTACCTGTGCGAAAGGTACAGGGAGTTTCTTTCAAAACCCGGCAACCTGAAGTATACTTTCCGCTTTAACAACCTGGACAGGCTCGGCGGGTTCGGAAAGATTTCCACCGTTGAATCGCAGACTTATGAAGATCCCATGGTTCTTGCAATGAGCCTTATGGAATCCTTTGACAGCTCTAAAAAATACCTTGCAGAAAAATTCCATTTTTCCGACAGGGAACTGGACAATATTTACGAAAAATACAGACCGCTGGGTGCTTGCTCCGCATACATCTGGGAGCGCATCAGGGAGTACTGCGGCAACGATGCGGACAAAATGCTGTCTCATATCGAAGTGGTGCCGGTTCCCCTGGTGGAGAGCCTTGGAACTGTCACCGGCAAATACCCGGCAAAGGACAAGATTACTTCGTCCGCAGTGGATCTGCAGGGAGAGGAGTCCATCCAGAGGCTTCTTCATATAACCGACACCAACAACCCGTACCGGTTCGACCTGAGAAGGGGCGCACTTGCCAGGGTGGCCGGAGGCGGAATTCATTTCAGCGACGAAATCTACAAGAACAAGAAAGATCTGGTCCAGGTCTACCTCGGGGTTATCCAGAACAGAACCATTGAGATCGACGGCTTCAAGTGGCCCATTGATACGCTGATCATCGCCACAAGTAACAACTCAGAGTTTGACGCTTTCCTTGCGGAAAGGGAGGAGGCTCCGATAGTGGACCGGTGCAGGATATGCTATGTGGCGCACAATACCGATTACAAACTCCAGAAGACACTTACCGAGTATGCAATCGGCAGCGATATCAAAACCACGCTTGACAGGGAGAGCCTTCACCAGGACCCGAATCTCAATTATGCCGCATCAGTGGGAGTCATTCTGACAAGGCTGCCGAGATCGGAAAAGCTGACACCTGTGGAAACCATGAAACTTGCAGCAGGTGAAGTGGCAGGCGAGAAAAGCCTCAAGACCCTTGCAGAGCTCATTGACACCCTGAATCAGCAGACCGACATCACGAAACGATTCGGGCAGAAGGGGCTGGGGCAGAGAAACCTGGGCCGGGCGGTCCAGCTTTTGCTGGAAAGTTCGGAAACAAATGAAGGCCGGTGCATGTTCGCCCTGGATATTTTCAAGGCGCTTGAAAAGGTGATCCTGGATTATGTGAATGAGCCTGGAGACCGGAGCAAGTTTCTGGAGGATCTTAAAACCGCCAGGGGGCTTTACAGGGAACGGGTGCTCACGGAAATGTTCAATGCCTACATGGATGAACCGCTTGCCATCAAAAAGGATGTGATGAACTATGTTAACATGATTATCGGAATTGATGCGGAAAATCTGGGGCCGGACATGATGTGGAAGTACAAGGATCCTCAAACCGGCGAGCTCAAGGCCATTAAAATCGATGAACGTTATATAAGGAACGTTGAGGAGCGGCTGGGGCTGAAAACGGATGAGCAGAAAAACTCTTTCCGGAATTCGGTGAGAAAGATTTACGGCCAGAAGATTTCCATGGACCCTGACTATGATTTCATGGACAACCTCGAGCTTGTCAAGGCGATCACCGATGTGAGGCTCAAATCGGATATCGCAGGGGCCGGAAGCCTGATAGGAGCCCTTGCCAACCGGACCAACGAGGAGAACCAGAAACTGTACGACAGGATGGTCAGTACCATGAGGGATAAGCTTGGTTACTGCAGGACCTGTGCCCAGAAAACAATTGAATACTTCTGCAGCCAGGAGGATGACAAGTGACATGGTAACACTTGATGAACTGCTGGAACGGGACCGGAAAAGGGAAGAGGACGGATTCGGGCGTAAAATCAGGATCGGCAGGATTGTAAAGCCCGGCAGGGGCGGAAAAGACCGGATCGTTATCGTGCCCACCACGGTGGAGGAGAAATTTGTCCATGATGAACCCGATTTCGATCCTGAAGAAGGTGAAGGCGAACCCACCGGAGGCTCCGGAGATGGAGAAGAGGGCGAAGTTATAGGGGAAGCTCCTGTCCGGCCGGACGAGGAGGGTGAAGGAGAAGGCGGGGACGGAGAGGGGCCCGGTGAAGGGTCGGGCGGAGAGCACGAGTTCGAAGCCAATGCGTACGAGCTGGGCAAAACCCTTTCAGAGGACTTTGAACTGCCCAACCTTAAGGACAAGGGTAAAAAACGTGTCCTTGCCAGGTATATTTACGATCTCACGGACAAGCACAGGGGAGTCGGCCAGGTGCTTGACAAAAAGGCCACGCTGAAGCGGATCGTGCAGACCAATATCGGTCTGGGGGTAATCGGTGAAGATGCGGAAATCGATCCGGAAAAGCTGATAATTTCACCTGACGATCTTGTCTACCGCATAATGTCCAGGGAAAAGGATTATGAGTCCCAGGCCGTGGTTTTTTTTCTCAGGGACTATTCCGGGTCCATGGGAGGAAAAACAACCCAGGTGGTTGTGTCCCAGCATGTGATGCTCTATTCGTGGCTTTTGTACCAGTACGAACGGCAGGTGGAGACAAGGTTCGTTCTGCATGACACAGAAGCCAAAGAGGTGGATGATTTTTACAAATACTACTCCTACAAAGTGGCCGGTGGAACGAAAGTTGTGTCCGCCTACAGGAAGGTGAACGAAATTGTGGAGGAGGAGAGTCTTGCGAAGGATTACAATATTTATGTTTTTCACGGCACGGACGGGGATGACTGGGACAGGGACGGCAAGGAGCCGGTGGCAGAGCTTGAGAAAATGCTCGAATATGTGTCCCGGGTCGGGGTGACCATAGTGGAGCACGGTTACACAGGAGGGAACAGGACCGAAGTGGAAAAGTACCTGAAGGAATCCGGCCTTTTAACCCGGAAAAAGGATTATTTCAAACTGGATGTGATGAAAGAGGATGCCGACGACACCCGGATTATCCAGGGAATCAAGAACCTGATTTTATAAAAATGCGGGAATGAAAAACAAATGGAACTTGTTGACCAGCATGTAAAAGGGATCATGGAGGGCTGCAAGGAGCGGGCCAGGGACCAGGGCCTTTCCTTTGATGACGAAACCCTCGAGTATATTGTGACGAACCGGGATATGATCGAGCTCGGTCCCAAGGTCATGATTCCCACACTGTATGATTACTGGGTCCATGATGTCAGGGTGATTTCAGGGAAGGGCAGGTATGAACTGTACCCGGACAATCCGTTTGAAACTGTTATCAATACCCGGCCCGCAATTTCGTTTTACAATGACAACAACCCTGACTGGCTCAATGTGATGATTTTTTACCATGTGCTGGCGCACATTGATTTTTTCCAGAACAACCTGTTTTTCAGGCATACATGGGATATGGATTTTACAGGCAAAGCCCTGTCTGACAAGCGGGTGATCGCAAGGTACCGGGCGGAAAAGGGGAGATGGGTTGATTATGTCATTGAGTTTACCCGCGGAATCGATAACCTGGTGGGGTATCACCGGAACGTGAGCAGCCTTGTCCGGGAAGGGTCCGGGAAAAAAACCGACAAGACCGACTATTATTTTGACACGTTTCTGCAGCAGGAAAAAAATGTTACCACCAACGATTATCTCAGGGAGATAGAGCGGTACAATTTTCTTCAAAAGGATGATCCCTCCTTTACAGAGGAGACTTTCCTGGCAGAGGTATACGGCAAGTACCCGGAGTTCAGCGAGCTATACAGGAAAAAGCTGGAAGAAAAGGATAAGATCCATACGGATGTGATCGATTACATCATGAAATATTCGCCTTTCCTCAGGGAGGATAAAAACAAGTGGATGAAATCTGTCATGGAAATCGTCAAGGATACATCCATGTTTCTTCAGCCCCAGATACGGACCAAAATCATGAACGAGGGCTGGGCAAGCTTCTGGCATGAAAAACTGTTCATGAGTGATGAAAGGATCAGGGGACACGAGATCGACTATGCCAAGGTGAACGCTTCAGTGACTGCGATGCCCAAGGTGGGGCTGAACCCTTATGCCATCGGCATGAGGCTTTTTGATCATATCAGGGACATGGAAAACAGGGGATGCTATTCCCTTGATTACTTCCTGTTGAAAGACCAGGTGAAAAAAAAGAGGTTCGATCAGTCCAAAAATACTGGAATGGATTATATTTTCAAGGTTCGGGAGGACCTGTGCGACTTTTCCTTTATCAACCGGTTCATCGACCAGGAGTTTATAAACAGAAACAGCCTGTTTGTTTCAGGCAGGCGGCTGAACCGGCGGAAAATGACCTGGGAGTTTTACGTCAAATCCAGAAGGGCCGAGGATTACAGGGAGATGATCATAAACACTTTGTACCATCCTCCGAGTATCCATGTAGATACGCTGAAAACAAAAAAGGATGAACTGTACCTTGTTCACAAATTCGAGAACAAACCTTTGAAAAAGGATTTTATTGAAAATACCATGGTAGGGATTGAATACCTGTGGGGCGGCCCTGTCAAGCTTGAGACGCATGAACCGGCAAAAGAGGCTAAAATGGAGGAAAAGCACATGAACTTCTGGGACCCGGCCTATGCACTTCAGCCGGATCAAAAGGAAAAAACGTTTGAATGGAAAAAAGTGCTTTATGTAATGGAGAACCGCACTTTACAGAAAAGGGAGATATAAACGGCATATGGAAATGGATGAATCCTCCCCCATAGACCAGGCACTGGATCTTTTAAACCAGGAAATTACGGATTACAGGCGGTACCAGCCGGTTTCGTTTAAAGAGTTTCTGGATATACTTAAGAACAATCCGTCAAAAATACTCCGGAACATTTTCCAGGTGTTTCACGACATGGTTACAACCCATGTGGACGCCGTGGGGGCCCCGATAGCTGAAGATCCGGAGCTCCTTGATTTCACCACCTACGACTGCACCAGGCTGTTTGTGGAAGGGTCTGAAAATCCGTATTTTCCGGACATGCTGTTTGCAAACCGCCTGATGAAACAGATGGAGACTCTCAGGCAGGGATCCCAGCAGAACAAGATATATATTTTTTACGGTCCCCACGGCTGCGGCAAGAGTACCTTTATCAACAACCTTTTGCGAAAATTCGAACAGTACGCAAACACGGATGAGGGGATACGGTATGAAATCATCTGGCGCCTGGATGTGAAAAAGCTCTGGGGACATGAAAAGATCAATACGCTCTCGGCGTTTGAAAACTTCATGCATTTCATTGAAAGTTCAGGGACACAGACTTCCGAGGAAAAGGATAACAGGGAGAACGGAACGGAGGCGCTTGACAGGGATTATATCGAGATTCCGTGCATGTCCCATGACAATCCGTTCATCCTGATTCCCAAGGAGCAGAGAAGGTCCATACTGGATGAATTGATCGAAAATGACGAGTTCAAGTACAAACTGTTTACCGAAAAGGAGTATGAATGGGTTTTTACCGAAGAGCCCTGCACCGTATGCTCTTCTATTTATCAATCCCTGCTGGCTAGACTGGGGAACCCTGCTGAAGTTTTTGAAATGATATATGCAAGGCCCTATTTTTTTAACAGGCGGCTTGGAAACGGTATCAGCGTGTTCAACCCGGGAGACAAACCTGTGAAGCAGGAGTTTTATTCCAACGAAATGCTCCAGAAAAGGATCAACCACCTTTTCCAGGACTCGAATACCATCAATTACATTTACTCCAGGTTTGCCAAGGTGAACAACGGAATATATGCGCTCATGGATATCAAGTCCTACAACACCGAGCGCATGGTGGAACTGCACAATATCATCAGTGAAGGGGTTCACAAGGTAGGGGAAACCGAGGAGAAGGTCAATTCGCTGTTTTTCGCCCTGATGAACCCCGAGGACAAAAAGCATGTCAAAGAGCTTCCCTCTTTTTCAGACCGGATTCAGTATATCAATATTCCGTACGTCCTGGATGTGAATACCGAGGTTAATATTTACCGGGCGATATTCGGCAGGCACATTGACGAAAGCTTCCTTCCCATGGTGCTTGACAATTTTGCAAAGATCATCATCAGCTCCAGGGTGTCGGAAAAATCCGACGCGCTCGGAGAATGGATCAAGGATGCGGAAAAGTACAGGAACTATTGCGACAGCAACCTGATCCTTTTAAAAATGGCGATTTATGCGGGAGAAATACCTGACTGGCTGGATGACGATGACAGGAAGGCGCTGAATGCAAAAATGTGGCGGCGGATCATTTCAGAGTCGGAAAACGAGGGGAGCCACGGGTTTTCCGGCAGAGACTCCATCCGTATCTTCGGTGATTTCCTTTCAAGGTACTCAAGGGAGGATCGGCTGATTACCACGCCGGATCTGTGTTTCTTTTTCAAGCATATTTCAGAGGAATTCAGGAAAGCGGTTCCGGAGGGGTTTCTGACCGCACTTCTGCGGATGTATGAATATCAGGTCCTCCAGCAGGTAAAGGAATCCCTGTACTACTATAATGAACTCCAGATAGCCAAGGACATCAAAAATTACATAACTGCGGTGAATTTTGAAAACAATTCATATGCGGACTGTTTTTTCACCGCTGAAAAGCTTTATGTCACTGACGAATTCATGGAGAGTATCGAAAACCGGCTGCTTACCGGCAACGTCGACCAGGCCAGGCGCAGTGAGTTTCGTGCGGATGTACTCACCGAGTATACCACCCATACACTTAGCCAGGAGCTTATGGTGGAGGGAAAGGATATCGAGGAAACCAGGCTGTTTGAATCTTTGCATGAAAGATATGTCCACAATTTGAAAAAACGGGTGCTTGACCCGTTCGTGGAAAACCAGAACTTCAGGAGAGCCATAAAGGATTTTGACACCGAAGACTTCAAAACGTATGACAACAGGCTCAGAAGCGATGTAAAGTTTCTGATTTCGAATCTTGAAAACAAGTTCGGCTATACCCGGCAGGGGGCCAACGAAATCTGCATCTACGTGATCGACAACAACCTGTCAGGTAAATTCCAGTAGGCTTTTTTACAAGAGGAGGTAGCTTATGGCACGAGCGCAGGGTGTTTTTCTGGACACAGGGGATCAGTTCCCGAGTATGACCTTTGAAACCTTGGACCACGGTCAAGTCCGAATTGATGAGGATTTTACACGGGGATACGGGGTGGTTCTGATTTACCGGGGGCGGTGGTGACCATTCTGCAGTCAGCAGTTGGCTGATTTCCAGCAGAATCTCGGCAATCTCAATACAGAAAACATAAGTATACTTGCAGGCTCTGTGGATGCCCGGGCAGAGGCTCAAAAAATCGTCAATGATTTGGGCCTTTCCTTTCCCGTAGCCTATGGCCTGGACCTGGAAGAAACAGGCCGTGTTCTCGGAGGCTTTTATCAGCAGGAGAAGAAATTTTTCCACCCATCAGGCTTTATCATCAGACCGGAAGGCAAAGTTGAAGTGGCCAGCTACAGCTCCGGTCCCATAGGCCGTGTCAAGGCGGACAATGTCCTGAAACTGGTGAGGCATTACAAGCAAAACAGGGATTGATCCGCGGTTTCAAACCGGGGCTTTTCACCCCGGTTGGCACCTGCAGCTATGAAAAAACGACCTGTTTTCGGCATGTATGCATCAGCATCTTCGGGAGCGGACGGCTTACGGCTGTAATGCCGGGCCTGTCAATGTTTTCGGGTGGCCGTTGGCTCACACTCTAGTTTTTCTTTTCCCACCAGCCGGAAACTTTCCCTTTGTCTATAAATACAAAGGTTTCAGATGTATACTTGGTGTCAAATCCATATACGTACTTTTTTTTATCCGGTGCACCCGGCAGGGATTCAACTCTAATAGGCTGTCCCCTGGCTGCAATAAGCGCATATTCAGACATCCCTTTTTTCAGACTTCTTTTTTTGACAAGGCGAATTTCACTTTCAGTCAGAAGTTCTCTTCTCCTTGCTTCATCAAACATTTTTTCATTCCTGACTGCAGTGTTGGATAAAGCCCCCAGCAATTGATAATCAGGCACCTGTCTCAACTGCTCGTTTTCCATACGGGATATCTCATACGGAGAACCCATACATCCGCAGATGAATAAAAGTGATAATAATACCGGAATTGAATTTTTCATTTCACATCCTTTCTGATTCTCAACGGGCAAAAACTGATACATACTCGGCATATATACGGAGCGGTATTCGGCAGCCCGAAAATAAGCTTTTCAGCGTCAGCCGCCCGTAAAAAACATGGGCCCGGTCCTGGAACTTTGATATTACTGTAATTTCCTCTGTCGCTGAAATACGATTATATCTCTATCCTGTGCGTATTTCAATGGAAAGGCAGCCTGAAACGCTGAATTAATTGTTCATATACCCACATTTTTTTACTTAAACATCTGCCGAAAACCGGATAAGACCGGGAAAACTGACGAAACCATATAGATTGATTTTTTTTAAAAAAGAAATGAACTTTATGCTTTTGCAGGGCAACAAATTTATATAAAGTCAGGATAGTTAATTTTTTTTGATAATTATTAACCAACAGGAGTATGTATGAAACCGCCTCTTAAAATTCAAACCATTCCGGTCATGTTTTTCTTCCTGCTCATCTGCGATGGGGTCACTGTAAATGCTGAAAATAAAATACGGGTCGGGAAACCTGCTCCGATAAAAATGCAGCAAAAAGCAAGCAGGGTTTTTTGTGATTTGCAGGTTACACGGATAAAACATATTTCAAAGCGCAGAGATAACAGAGACATGGTTAATCTGTTGATATTTGTCCGCAATGCCGGAGCTGAGAAATCTCCTGTTTCTTTTTTAAAAATAAAGAGCAATGGAAAGGATCAGGCAATGATCCGTGTTCCGCCTTTGTCACCGAATCAGACAAAGCGCATCAAAAGCAGGATAAAGGTTATTAAGCAGGAAAATCTTGGAATAACGGCAATAATCAATCCGGAAAAAAAGTTTGCTGAAAGGGATTATAAAAACAATTTCCTGAATAAAAAAATTAAGCTTAACAAAACAAGTGCCAAGCCCCGTAGAATGCAGTCTCCAAAGCCGCTTCCACCAAACACAGGGGATTCACCGCACCCAAAATTGATATTAAAAGAAATGCAGCTGGCAGTGCAGTATTCAATAGAGATTACCGATTTTATCACAGGGCCGACATCACAGAATGGCTGGAAATGGAGCGCCAGACTGCGCAACACCGGATCAAATCCGGTTCCGGGCTACCGTTTGAAACTTAAAGCAATTCAGGTTCCAGGGACTGTGGCCGCAGGAGGGTTTTGCATGGCCCCGAGTATACCCAAAGGAGCCCTAAGCAAGCGCATGACCATGACCCACTGGACCAAAGCCGATGATGCGGATGATCTCAGGCTGGAAGTCTGGGATACCGAGATGAACAGGCGCATAGCATCCCAAACCATTCCCTTTCCTAACTCTATGGATGCACCGCTTGCTGCTGCGTCAATTAAAAACGTTTCAAGACAATGGCACCAGCAGGGAAAGGTCCGGATACATGTCAGCGGCAGAAAGGAAATAACACCCGCAATAAGTTCAAACCGACTGCGTCTTCATGTAAGCATGCATTTACATTCAACAGGAGATACTGTCGGCGTGGCGAATCTTTACCAGGCTTCGGAAGTTAACGGGCCCGTTGGTCATGAATTTTATTTTCAGCCGGTTGAAGTGCAGTATGGTTCAGGTGAAAACAGGATACATTTGAAATTATGGGATCAATGGTCCGACAGAGTAATAGATGAAGAGTCTTTTGTAGCACATCCGTATCAGGGTGTGCAGTAGTTCTTTTACTCATAACCATAAAAATTGCCTTGATTTGGGGGTCAACATTTAAGTTGCCGCCATTTTCAGGATTTTGTATTGACAAATCCGGTCATACTACTATTATCCTATGATTTTTTAATACGGCAGTTTTTGGATTGTGGATATCGTCGGGGGCATGATTATGATAAAGGAGGAGGTTTGAGTAATTTGTTCAGCAAGCTTAAAGAAGCAATCTCCTATCATTGTTTGCCGGATCAAGAGGCATATTTGAATCAAGCAGCCGAGGCGCTCCGGAAGGATTGGTCTTACCTGGAGCCCTGCTCTGTCCCGTTTGAGAAAGTGAAAGTCCGGTCTGAGGTTTTCATTCGTAAAATTACGGATTCTGGACGTTCGGTCGATGCCTACGTAAAAATCTATGCCTACCGGAAGCACCCTTTCCAGCGTTATTTGCGCAAGGGCAGAGCTATCACCGAAGCGAGAAATTTATTGTTCTTCGACTCTATTGACATCCAGGCTCCCCGTGTGCTGGCATGGGGTGAGCGGCGAAATCGAATCGGGCGCATTATACAAGAGTTCATCATTACCGAAGCAGTGCCCGGCGCAGTGCAGCTCATTCCGTTCGTGAAGGAGCACTGCCCCGAACCCGGTCGGCCTGTGCGCCGGAAAATTGCGGAGCAGCTCGGCAGGTGGACCAGGGTCATGCACGATCATGGATTTGTCCACGAAGATTTAAAATGGCGTAATGTCCTGGTCCGCGCCAAGAAGGATGAACCTGAATTGTTTTGGATCGATTGTCCTATAGGCGGCTTTCTTAAACCCGGCCTCAAACTCGAACGGAAGAAGTTAAAGGACTGTGCCACACTCGATAAATTGGCGCGCATCGAATGTTCGAAAGAGGAGCGCGAAGCATTCGTAAAAGCGTATCTTGGAACAGATGCTGCCGGTGACAGTATTCGGCATCTATGCCGCAGAATTGAAAAGTATAGAAGTGCTCGCTTCGACGCTAAAGACGACAGGCAGCGGGCAGATGCTGAAAAGGAAAAGCGGAGTGGTAAAAGAGCCGGCAGGAAATCGCTTTGGCCACAGTGACTTTGTCAAAGATGTCTTTCTGTCTGGCCGGCGGCTGCCTGAAGAGCTGATGGATTTTCCCGCAAATCCAAATCCAGTGCACAATTTTTCAACCGCAGTGCTTTAAGTTCCTGCTCCAGGCAAAGATTCCGTGCCCGGAGCAGGTGTGTCAGGCATATGCTCAATTTAAACCTGACTATTGAACTATGTCCGGCAGACACCTTTTGACTGCCAGGCTGTCATTGCCGCTGTTGCAGTCTTTAACCGGTGCATCGATCCGGTGGATCTCCGCTTTGATTCCTATGGATTTTTTCACCAGCACATAACCGCTGACAGCTTTAATGGATTTCGTGCCGTTCATGTTTATGGTGAAAGGGACCAGCCGGTTGACCATTCTGCCCTGCAGCATATCAAAATACGATACTCTCAGCCTGCCTGATGCATTGGCCTGGGTGTTGGTATCGGGACAGGCGGCGTTTCTGATGTCCACCCACATGCCATTCATTAAAAAAGCGTCTACATTGGAAAGGTCTTCAGTGCACAGGCAACTGTTGCTGTGGATATGATACACAGATAGATCGGTTCGCAGTTTAAGCTTCTTTGGATCGATACTCAATTCGGGTTTGGTAATGTCAGGGCCTTGAACTCTTTTTGCAGGATTATCGGCAAAAACAAAACCTGTGACACCGAACACTGCGATAAAAATAAGTACGGCTGTTTTCTTAATAGTAAATTTCATAATCGTTTCTCCTTTTCTCAATGTTTAAATTAACAGCAAAGCTTACAAATAAACTTGTTTTATCAGTCAGTGACAAAATCACTCCAAAAGGTTCAAAAAAATTCAATGCGTTTACAAACGCCGGGTGGTTCTGAATCAGGCACTGCCCGCGATTTTCAAGATTTACATAGGAGTGATCCGGAAAAACCTTTTTTGTCAGGATGGTGTTGCCTGGCGGAAAAAGGGGGCCTATATGACCATTGGGTAATATTTGATCTTTATATCTGAACGTGGTTGAGGTCCAGAAAAGTTCACTTTCAAGTAAATATCTTTAAAAATCAGTATTGTATGTGAATCTGCCATGAGAGACAGAGCACTGGCACAACAATTGAAGTACTGAAACTGAAAGCAGCTAACATATGAAGATCCGGAAACAGTATCCGAGTACTTAAAAAGCACTACAAAAAGGT
>JAWLES010000043.1:0-1628 GCA_041685935.1 Desulfobacteraceae bacterium
GTATCGTCTTTTCAGAATTTCCATCGGGGTTTCGCTCGCCTGGCCTGCCCCGTTTTCATTGCCTCTGCTCCGCTCGATCACAAAATAGATGATCACAGCCACAAGAACGATCAGTATCAGCCACATAAACATTCCCCCATACCCGTATGGTCCCATCATGTGATCCCACCTTCCCATCGGCCGGTCATACGGCCGGTGCGTGCATCCTGTAAAAAGCAGCGCCAACGCCGCCGCTGTACCGAAATGGAACAGATTCGTTTTCATGGAATCGCCCCTCCTTTAGGTGTTACATGTCAAGCCGCCGCAGCAGCTGCGCATTGATCTCTACGATCACCGTGAAACCGGACATCAACACACCCCCCCCACCGCCACATCTGTTCCCGCGCCGATGGCGCAATGGCCAGGATTTCCACTTTGACCTTGAATTCTTTACTGAATCATTTCCGTTTCATGGGACCCCATTGTTCTGTTCGGATGATACCTTATCATACTGTCCCGTTTCTTGAATGCATTTTATTAGCCCTTATTCTGACTTTTTAGTTGAAACTCGATCCACAAGTGATGATGTTTTAAATATAGTGTTTTTATGCGGAAGGAAAAAGTTGTCGCCTGACTGACCATCAACTGAAGATAAGACGCAATTCCCTCCGCCGCCTCCGTTTTTGGCGCCCAGGCACCCGATGCTCAGTTCAGTGAGCAGACTTTTTTACGAAAAAAGTATATACGGGGTGGAAGCACTCTGGATTCTTTTACCGTTCAAATAATGGTCGCATTCGGCACAGGAATTCTGTTTACAGCCTGCCAACATAAATAATGAGGTAAGGCCATGGAAACAATCTGTAATGATTTACAGGCGGAGCACGAGGAACTCGACAGCGTGCTCCAGGGGCTGAGTGCGGATCAATGGGAGATGAAAACCCCCTTTTTGAACTGGCGCATAAAAGATGAAATCAGGCACCTGGCCTTTTTTGACGACCGGGCCGCACTGACGGCAACGGATCCGGAAGCTTTCGATCTTCACCTCGGGGAGGTGCTAAACGACTTCGAGGCATTTGAAAGAAACCTCGAAGAAGCGGGCCTGAACATGTCGCCAAAAGAATTGATGCAGTGGTGGCGGCAGAATAGGATAATCATGCTGGATGTACTCGCCAGGTGCAGCAGAAAAAAACGCTTGCCATGGTACGGGCCCAGCATGAGTTCACTTTCCCTTGCCACATCTCGTCTTATGGAAACCTGGGCCCACGGCCAGGATATTTTTGACACCTTGCGCATCAGGCGCACGCCAAAGGACCGACTGCGCCACATCGCTCACCTGGGCGTCAGAACCTTCGACTGGACCTATTCCAACCGTTGCCTGCAAGTACCCGAAGAACCGGTGCGCGTGGAAGTAACGGGCCCGTCCGGCGATATATGGGCTTGGGGGCCAGAAGGGGCAGAAAACCGGATCTGCGGACCTGCTGAAGACTTCTGCCTGGTTGTGGTCCAGTGCAGACACGTTGATGATACTTCCCTTGAAATAACCGGCCGGATTGCCCGCGACTGGATGGAAAAGGCCCAGTGTTTTGCCGGGCCGCCCAGAAATGGACCGAGGCCTGGCGAACGAGTTATCAAATAATTTATTGTTCTGT
>JAWLES010000043.1:1728-15617 GCA_041685935.1 Desulfobacteraceae bacterium
TTGCCCGCGACTGGATGGAAAAGGCCCAGTGTTTTGCCGGGCCGCCCAGAAATGGACCGAGGCCTGGCGAACGAGTTATCAAATAATTTATTGTTCTGTTTTTTGACAAAAAAATTTTCACCGTCGCTTGACAAATACTTTTTATTTTGATTATGTTTTATGTAACACAATACAAGATATTGTCACACATAGAGTTACATATGCCAAGTTCGAATAAAAAATATTACTATATCACTTCCCTGGAAAAAGGGTTCCGGGTTTTGGAACTCCTGGCTGAACACGGGGCGCTCCGCGTAGGGCAGATCGCCACTGCCCTGGGCTACAACCGGGCCGGCGCCCATCGCTTTGTATCCACCCTGAAGGATCTGGGCTATGTTCAGCAGACACCTGAAGGCTTATATGAACTCACCTTCAAAATCCTGGAACTCAGCACCAAGCTGGCCAGCCGCTTTGAGATCCGCAAGAACGCATCCGTTTTTATGCGCCAGCTTTCCGACACCTTTCACGAAACAATCAATCTCGGTTTTTTGGATCGATCAGACATCGTCCATATAGACAAGATCGAAAGCTCGGAAATTCTGCGGCCCGATCCGGGGATTGGCAGCCGGGCCCCGGCGCATAAGACCGCCTTGGGCAAAGCCATCCTGGCGTTTCTCCCAACAGACAAGCTAACAGCCTTCCTGGAACAAGCAGACTGGATTTCCCAGACGCCCAATGCCTGCCCTGACCCCGAGACCTTGCTGAGCCAAATACAAACCATTCGGGAAAAAGGGTATTCATTGGATAACGAAGAACTCTGCATGGGGCTTCGCTGTGTGGCCGTCCCCATTTTTGATCAGCACAACTATCCCCGCTATGCCATAAGTATCTCAGGACCCAGCATGCGCATGTCGTATGAGCGTATGAAACAGATGAGCCGGGAACTCATTCGTGTCGGAAAGGGCCTGTCTGAAAGATTGCAGCAGGTGGGTCAATAACAATCAAACGAGTAAGGAGTCTGCATATGAGCAAAAAGAAATTATCACGCATTGACTTGCAGAAAATGAAGACCGAAGGGAAACCGGTTGCATGGATCACCGCCTATGACTTCCCCAATGCCCAATTTGCAGAGGCCGCAGGGACGGATATGATTCTGGTCGGGGATTCTCTGGGTATGTGCGTTTATGGATATTCCGGTACCGTTCCAGTGACCATGGAGCAGTGCATAGTCCACTGCGAGGCTGTGCGTCGCGGAGCGCCCAACACCTTTATCATCGGAGACATGCCTTTTTTGTCCTACCAGGTCAGCGTAAGCGAGGCTGTGTACAATGCGGGCCGCTTTCACAAAGAAGCAGGGGTGGATGCCATTAAGCTGGAGGGCGGCCATCGCGTATGCGAACAGATCCGGGCCATAGCCGACGGTGGCATGCTGGTCATGGGGCACATAGGACTTACGCCCCAGAGCACCGGCCAACTGGGAGGATTCAAAGCCCAGGGCCGCACCGCAGATACAGCCAGGGAGGTTATTGAAGATGCCCGGGCCATTGAGAATGCAGGGGCTTTTGCATTGCTGGTGGAAGCGGTCCCACCTGAGGTGTGCAAAATCATCCGGGACACCTTACGCATTCCTGTTTACTCCATAGGTGCAGGAGTGGAAGCCGACGGGCAGCTCATGATCTGCAGCGATGTTTTGGGCCAGTTTCAAGCCTTTACCCCCAAATTTGTCAAAAAGTATGAAAACATTGCCGACAAAAGCACCAAGGCTTTTGAGACCTATTTTGCTGAGGTCAGGAACAAATCCTTCCCTGCGGAGGAACATACTTACAAAATGGTAGACGGCGAGTTGGACAAGCTACAGCAACTCTTAAACAAATAGGCTTTAATGCATACTTGGAAGGAGAATGGACATGAGCGAGACTCTCAAAACAATCCGCGACTTCATGGAGAAAATGGGCATCCCCGGCCGAGACGGCTATGATCTGGTGGACTCCCCAAAGTCATTTGCGGACGGGGCCCACTGGAGAATCGAAATTGCCGGTGTGGAACGGGCATCCACCATGGCGGCAATGATAGAAGAGGCCAAAAAGCGGAATGTTACTGTACACCGGGTGGTGGCCACAGTAGGGGGCTCTACCTACTGCGATTTTGATGAACTCAAGGCCATATCCAAAATGGCCAGGGATGAACAAATCGAAGTGGTTATGGTCGTCGGGCACCGCAAGGCATGGGATCCGGGCTCCAAGGAGGCGGCCACCCACGAAGGGGTCATGCAGGGTATGCGCCTGCGGGGGTCAGACAATGTATCTTATCATATCGCAGACATGATGCGCAATATTGAGGCCGGAATCCGCGGTTTTCTTGTCTATGATGAAGGGGTCTTAAATATTGTGAACAAAATGCGTGCAGAAGGGTTGATCCCTTCGGAGACCGTCTTTAAATACTCGGTCTTCGGCGGGCAGTGCAGTGCAGCCGGCGCCAAACTCGTTCAATCGTTGGGGGCCAACTCCATGAACCCGCTGTCCGATGTATCTCTGCCCATCCTTTCCTCCATTCGCAAAACAGTGGATATGCCCCTGGATGTATACGTGATCATCGTCGATGCTTTTGGCGGCATGTACCGGGCCTATGAAGCGCCGGAAATCGCCAGGGTGGCCGCCCCTGTTTACTTTAAGATCGAGCCCGGAACCTCGGAGGCGGACATCTACAAACCCTGGGCTTTTGAATCTTTCCACCAGGAACTGATTCGGGAAAAAGTGAAAATGGCCCAGGTCATTCAAGAACTCATGACCAGACACGCTCCCCAGTTGAAGACCTCCGCCCGGGGCGCCAAAGACTTGGTCCTGCCCGTGGTCGACTAACGGGTGAGCCAGGCCGGAACACACCGGAATTTTAAAAAAAAGGACAGATTATGTCTTCTTCTAAAACCGTATTTGATGTGGCCATTGACACCCTGAATGAGGCAGGGCGCCTGGGAAAAATCAACCCTCGGGCTCTGCAGATACTGCAGGCTCCCAAGCGGATTAATGCCTTTCGCATACCCCTGAAACTGGATAATGGATCTTTTGAGGTCTTTCAGGCTTACCGGGTGCATTATTGCGACGCCATGGGTCCTTTCCGTGACGGAACCCGCATCCGGCCGGAATTGACCTTGGAAGAGATTAAAGCCCTGGGGATTTTTATGACCATCAAGCACTGCGTGGCGGATATTCCGGCCGGTGGGGCCAAGGGCGGAATCCAGGCCGACCTGAGAGACCTGACCGAACGGGACAAGGAGCGCCTGATCCGGGCGTTTGTGCGGAATCTGGAACCCAAGGGCCCATGGGTGGATGTCCCTGGTGCGGACATAGGTACCGGCGAACAGGTAATGTCGTGGATGCTGGATGAATATGAACAGATCACCGGCGCCCACTGCCCGGCAGCCATCAATGACAAGCCGGCCATTCTGGGCGGCTCTTTGGGCGGCGAGGCGGCCACGGGCCTCGGGGTGTTTCTGGTTTTGCAGGCTGCAGCCCGGGACATGGGCCTGGAACTCAATAACGCGGCAACTGCCGTGCAGGGTTTTGGCCAGGTCGGATCAGAACTGGCGTCTCTCCTCTATGAGACCGGATGCCGTGTGATTGCCGTCAGCGATGTCTATGGCGGGATCTTTGAGGAAAAAGGCCTGAACATCCCGGCCCTCAAAGATCATGTCCAAAAGACAGGCAGTGTGGCCGATTTTCCCGGAGCGACGACACTGAGCAACGACCAGGTCCTGGAGGCTGAAGTGGATATCCTGATCCCGGCTGCGGTACACGATGTGATTCATGCCGATAACGCCGCGAACATCAAAGCCAGGCTCATCGTGGAAGGGGCCAACGGACCGGTAACCACTGAGGCGGACCGCATCCTGATGGACAAACAAATTACTGTGATCCCGGATGTGGTGGCCAACAGCGGCGGCGCAACGGTTTGCCATTTTGAACGCTCCCAGGGGCTTTCCGATGAATACTGGGATCTGGACCGGGTCAACAACACCCTGCGCAAGCGGATTCTCGCCGCCTATACGCAGTCCAGAGACCGGGCCCGGGAAGTCAACACCCAATCCATCCGTTTCGGGGCATGGATTCATGCTTTGAAAAAGCTGGAAAAAGCCATGGCGCTTCGGGGATGGATATAAACAAAAAATCAAGCGAGGGCGTATGTCCATTTTCCCTAAAAGTGAATATGTCCAACGGGTCCAGGCCGCAAGGACGTCGATGCAAAAGCAGGGTATGGATGTCATCCTGGTATCTGATCCTGCCAATATGAACTACCTGACCGGTTACGACGGCTGGTCCTTTTACACCCCGCAGGTGGTTCTCCTCAGCCTGGAGCACGATCAGCCGTTCTGGATAGGCCGGGGTATGGATGCCAATGGGGCCAAACACACGGTGTGGATGGACGAGGAGCATATCATCGGCTACCCGGACAATCTGGTTCAGGTGGAAAACGATCACCCCATGCGTTTTGTGGGGCACTTCCTGCGGGATCATAAACTGCATACCAAACGAATAGGCGTTGAAAAAGACGCCTACTATTTCACTGTCCGTTGGCTGGAAGAACTGCTGACAGTGCTGCCGGAAACAACCCCTCTGGACTGCACCCTGCTGGTCAATTGGGTGCGCAGCATCAAGTCCGAGCGGGAAATCGCCTATATGAAGCAGGCTGGACGGATTGCGGAAAAAGTTATGCAGACGGCCATAGACAATATCCGGCCTGGAATCCGGGAGTGCGACGCCGTGGCTGAAGTCTACCGGGCACAGATGCAGGGCCTGCCCGAGTTCGGTGGGGACTATCCGGCAATCGTACCCATGATGCCCACCGGAGAAAAGACCTCGGCCCCTCACCTGACCTGGACGGATGAACCCTACCAAAAGGACCAGGCAGTCAACCTTGAACTGGCCGGGTGCCGCCACCGCTACCACTGTCCGATAGCCAGAACTGCCTATGTGGGCAGCAATCCACCCCAAAAGCTGCAGGACCTGGCCCAGCAAACCGTGGACGGCTTGAATCTGACGCTGGATGCCATCCGGCCCGGGATGAAATGCGAAGACGTTGAGGGGGTCTGGCGAAAGCATATCGCCCGATTCGGCATGGAAAAGGAATCCAGGATCGGTTACTCCATGGGGCTCAACTATCCCCCGGACTGGGGAGAGCACACCATGAGCCTGCGCCCCGGGGACACTTCCGTTCTCAAACCGGATATGACCTTTCACATGATTTTAGGCATGTGGATGGAGGACTTCGGATTTGAATGCAGCGAGTCCTTTCAGGTGACTGAAAGCGGCTGCGAAACCTTTGCCCGTTTTCCGCGCCAGCTTTTTGTAATCAAATAGCTGTCGATTTAAAGCTGTCACTTTAATAAGGACAGTTGATTTACAAGGTGGAGAAGCCATGATCTTCAAAGCCAATAGCGGACAAACTTCCTACGGAGAACTCATCGGTATCCTCCTGCTGGACACGAACACCCCTTTTATTCAGGGGGATGTGGGCAATGCCACCAGTTACCAATATCCTGTACGTTTCAAGCGCATCGACGGTCTGACCCCGCATCGGATCTTCGCCCATGATCGCAGCTATATCCAGGGCATGATTGCCGGAGCACAAGAGCTGGAGCGGGAAGGGGTGATGGCTATTACCGGAGACTGCGGATTCATGGCCATTTTTCAAAAAGAAATCCAAGAAGCGGTCAGCATACCTGTATTTCTAAGCAGCCTTTTGCAGGTCCCTTTCATCGCCTCCATTATCAACCCCAGGGCAGCCATCGGCATATTGACCGCAAACGCCCGCTCTCTGAGCAGCGACGTGCTCACTGCCATAGACATTAAAAATCAGGACCGGATCGTCATCGCAGGACTGGAAAACACGGACCACTTCAAAAAAGCAGCCATTGATGACATCGGCATCCTTGACAGTGATGCCGTTCGCTCGGAAGTCGTCCTGGCCGCCTTGAATATTCAAAAACAGCACCCCAATATCGGGGCCATACTTTTGGAATGCAGCATGCTCCCGCCTTACGCAGCGGCTGTTCAGGAGGCGACCGGGCTGCCTGTGTTCGACTATTTGAGCATGATCGATCACGTGGCCTCGTCGCTGGCCAGAAAACCCTTTACGGATACCATAAGATAAAATGATAGTGTTATGGATACGATCAGACCCAGAATAGCCGAACTCAAAGACGAGATTGTCGCTCTGCGGCGGGATTTCCACACTCATCCGGAACTTGGCTGCCAGGAATTCCGAACCGCTTCGGTGATCGAGCAGTATCTCCAGGATATAGGCCTGGAAACTACCAGAATTGCAGGGACCGGTGTGGTCGCTGTCATTGAGGGACAGTCTGAAAGACCCGTCTTCATGCTCCGGGCAGACATGGATGCGCTGCCTATATGTGAAACAACCGATGCGGAGTGTATCTCGAGCATCGAAGGGGTGATGCACGCCTGCGGCCATGACGCTCACATGGCCATGCTCCTGGTGGCTGCGAAGATCCTCGTTGAACAGAAAACGCGTATCCAGGGAACGGTCAAGCTCGTTTTTCAGCCCAACGAGGAAATAAACGGCGCCCAGGATATGATTCGGGCCGGGGTTCTGGAAAACCCGACCGTTGACGGAGCTTTGGGGATCCATATCTGGAGCCAGCTGCCCTCGCGCACTGTAGCGGTCACTTCCGGACCTGTGATGGGCGGGCTCGATGTCTTCAAGCTGGTGATCAGAGGCGTAGGAGGCCACACCGGTTTTCCGGAAGAAGCAATCGATCCTGTCATTGCTGCCGCTCATGTCATTATGGCCGTTCAAACCATTCAAACCCGCGAAATCAGCAGCTTCCTTCCAACCACTATCATGTTCGGCAAGATTGAAGGCGGGACCAAAAGCAATATTATCCCTGAAGAGCTCTGCCTGGAAGGATCGATCCGCTATCTGTACCCGGGTCCGGACTGTCCTGACCACCCGACGCAGCGATTTCAACGAATTGTCCAAAGCGTCTGCGACACACACCGTTGTTCCTGTGAAATCAATCTGGTCCGGGAAAACATCCCTCTGATCAATGACCCCGGAATGACACGCATCGCAAGCCTGGCAGTCAGCAACGTCCTTGATCATACAGGCTGTATGACCACCATGCAGACGATTGCCAGCGAAGATTTCTCTGAATTCAGCGCCAGGGTACCTTCCGTCTTTCTTTTTCTGGGCTGCGGCGACCCGGAAAAAGGAACCGACATTCCGCATCACAATCCTTGCTTTCTTATCGACGAGGACGTTCTGCCTCTGGGAGTTGAGATATTCATCTCCGCCGTTTTGGAATTTTTTAAATACGCTTCCGAATTCTCTGAAATACACACAGAACAACCGTAAAGGAGGTGATTCATGAAATAAGAATGCGCGTCTTTTCAGAACGGAAAAAACGTTCTGTATAACTTCCAAAAATAAGGAGTGTCCCCATGAAAAAAATCATGCTTGCCTTTGTAATTGCTGTATTTTTGTTGACGAATTCCTCATTTGCCGGTGCAGCAGAATACACCGGCCCCCCGGTCATGGCCAAGCTGGCCTCGGAAGAGATCGAGGGCGACTTCATGACAGTCTGGGCCAACAACTTTGCAGACCACATGCGGGAATGGTCGGACGGTAAGATCCAAATAGAGGTATATCCCTATGGAAGCCTTGGCACCCTGGGGGATATCAACGAACTGGCCCAAATGGGGGTCGTGGAATTTGTTTTCTCTGATTATGCCTGGATTAGCTCATTTGTGCCGCAGGCACAGGTGTTGGCCTTAAACTATATTTTCCCCACGGAAAAAGTCCCCGAGGTTCTGGACTGGATGATGGAAAACGGGGAATTTTACCCATTGCTGGATCAAGCTTTCCGGAAAAAGGGCCTTGTACCGCTGTCTGTAATGTTTGAGGGATGGCAGTGGCTGAGTTCTGACAAAAAAATTGAATCAATAGAAGATATGAAAGGCCTTAAAATAAGGGTCATGTCCTCAAAGCTCCTGGTTGAAGACTACAAGGCATACGGAGCGGTCCCGACTCCCATGGATTACGGGGAAGTTTACAGCGGGCTGCAGATGGGCCTGATCGATGGCCAGGTCAATCCACTGTTCGCCATTTACAGTATGAAATTCTATGAAGTCCAGGACTATTGCACGCAGCTCAACAACGAGCCCTTTATAGGAATCCCCGCGGTAAATCTAGAATTCTTTGAGGGTCTGACTGAAGAGGCCCAACAGGAAATGCTGGATTACTGGCAGAATGCCATTCTCCCTGCCGGAGAGTGGATCACGGAAAGAAACGCCAGCGACATGAAAAAAATGAAAGAAGACAAGCCGGACCTTGAGTTCAACTATCTTGATGACGAAGCTATTGCCGAATTCAAGGCGGCCGCTGAAACCGTGTATCCCATGTTCAAAAAAATCGGCGGTGAAGGATCAGAGGAGATCCTGGAAGCAATGCTTAAAGACATTGCCGATGCGAAAAAAGCCCTGAATATAGAATAAAAACCACAGCACCGCTGCAGCGATCCTGCGGCAGCGGTGCTAAATCCAAAAAAGCAAAAGGGACGGGGCATGAGCCGAGAAATGATCAAAAAGCAAGGCCTAACCTTTTTTCAACGCCTGAACAGAAATATAGGCATTGTTATCAATGCCGTGGAGGTGTCGATTCTTGTTTTGTGTGTGGCCTCCCTGGCTGTTTTGCTCATTACCAATGTCTTTGCCAGGACTTTTTCTCAGAGTATCTATTTTGCCGAGGAGATTTCCGTATTTCTGGTCATGCTGACCTCGTTCACAGGGGTCAGTTACGGCGTCAGAAAAGCGCGGCACATCAGGATGGGGGCTTTTTTGGATGCCATGCCCGTCCGGATGGAAAAAGTCTTCATTATTGTTATTTGCCTGGTCAGCGCTTTTGTTATGGGCGTAATGGCCTGGTTTTCCCTCGAATACCTGCTTAACGCAATGTCGAGAAGTCATGTTACCCCGGCTCTGAGGGCCCCGCAATGGACCTTCTACATTATTGTTCCTATAGGATTCGGTCTTGCCTGTATCCAGTATATTCGAACTGTAATCAAGAATCTCACGGAAAAGGATGTCTGGCAGTCCCCTGATCAACAAAGCGAATATGAAGATGAGGAGATGGGAGGAATCCAGTTATGAAACTATTCGGTATCAGCCTGACCTTCATGCTCCTGTTTGGCTTTCCGTTCATGGTCACTCTGCTGGGCTCCTTGATGCTCTATATATACATTTATATGCCCGACTTGGCGCCCAAGCTTATGGTCACCATGGTTCAGCAGGTGATCACGGGGATCGCCCCGCCAGCGCTGGTCTGCGTACCCATGTTCATCCTGTCGGCCAGCATCATCACCTCCGGCCAATCTGCAGGACACTTGATCCGAATGATCAAGGCCTTTGTGGGCCATCTCCCCGGGGGGCTGCCCATCACCACCAATGTCAGCTGCACCCTTTTCGGGGCTGTCTCCGGATCCACCCAGGCCACAGTGGCCGCCATCGGAGGGACCATGCGCCCCATGCTCCTGGAGGCTGGCTACAAAAGCTCTTTCACCCTGGGGCTGATCATAAATTCCAGCGATATCGCGTTTTTGATTCCTCCAAGCATCGGTTTCATTGTCTATGGGGTGGCCACGAGCACCTCCATCGGCATGCTTTTTCTGTCCGGAATCCTGCCCGGACTTATGATCCTGATGATGTTCTCTGTTTATTGCTACTTCTATTCCAAGATAAAAAAAGTGGGCCAACTCCCCAGAGCCAGCTGGCCGGAAAGATTGATCGCTGTCAAAAATGGCCTGCCGGTTATGGGCTTCCCGATAATTATTGTAGGGGGTATATATACCGGAATTTTCAGCCCCACGGAAGCCGCGGCGGCAGCCGTCTTTTACTCCCTGATCCTTGAACTCATAGTATATCGCAGCCTGACGCTTCCAAGGGTCGTTGATTCTTTCCTGCAGACCGGAGTGATCACCGGGGTGGTTTTTATACTGGTCGGAGCAGGCCAGGCCTTTTCATGGATGATCGGATTCATGCAGATCCCCCAGCAAATCCTGCCGCCCCTTTTTGGCGCCGATCCGACCATGCTCAGGGTGATGCTGATTGTGGTGGTCGCCTATTTTGTGTCCTGTATGTTTGTTGACCCCATAGTGGCCATATTTATTCTTAGTCCGGTTTTTCAGCCCTATGTTGTCAGTGCCGGAGTAGACCCGATATTACTCGGTACCCTGGTCACCCTGCAGGCGGCCATCGGTTCTGCCACTCCGCCATTTGGCTGCGACATATTCACAGCCCAGCTGATATTCCGGCGCCCTTATATAGAAGTTATTGGCCATTCACTGCCTTTTCTGCTAATACTCATCCTGGCAACTGTGCTCTTGATAGCCTTTCCCAACATCGCCTTATTTCTCCCAAACCTGGCCATGGGACGATAATGGGATTATAGGGCATTGAAGCCTGCACGAGCTTGACAGCGGCGACAGTGAGGAGCCTCAAACATATTGAAGACTGTATCTGCCAACAATTCCCTGCCGGCTGCTTCGTCCATCGTTTACGGTGCGGCGCTGGCTGTTCTGGCGGCTTTTCTGTTTTCCTGCCTGAATGTCGTGATACGTTTTTCCGATCCCTACCTGACCATCTGGCACATGATGTTCGGCCGCAGCCTGTTTGGGACGATTTTTCTGCTTCTGCTGGCCAGGAGCACCGGGGTTCGCCTGGCAGGCCGTAACATAAGGACCCTCATACTTCTGAGCCTTACCGGAACTGCAGGCATTTTGTGCCTGACCCTGGCGCTGCTGCGGATCCCCCTGTTTCAGGCCCTGATTTTGTTCTACACCTATCCGGTAGTGGCGGCCCTGATATCCCCCTGGTTGACCTCGGACAGCAATTCACTCTGGAACTGGGCATGTATCGTCCTGGCCTTTATCGGGACCGCCCTTACACTCTGGTCCGGGCAATACGGCACCCTGGGTCTGGATATCGGACACATAGCCGCACTGGTTGCCTCTGTGTGCATGGGTTTGACAATGACCCTGGTCCGGCGGGTGAGCGGCGTGAACAGTTCGTTGACGCCCATATTTTATATCAGTGTTATGGGCATGCTGGTCAGCCTTGTCCCCCTGTTCCACCCCAACATCGGATTTTCCATTCCATTGCCGGGATTGGCCTGGCTTTTAGCCATCGGCTTGTTTGCCGTCCTGGCGCATATCGTCACCAATAAGGCGCTGGGCTACATTGCCTCGGCCAAAGTGGGAAGCATCAGTATGCTGGAGGTGATCTTTGGTGCGGGATTCGGATATGTTTTGTTTTCCGAGCCCCTTGGATGGTCCACTATGGGGGGCGGGGCGTTGATTATTATGGCCGCCCTGGGATTGATCCAGGGCCCCGGACGAATGCCTGCGTCGTCGTAAACGGCAGTAATCCGGTTTATGCTCCGCGCCCATTTCTGATTTCATTGCAGAGCTCCCCTGCTGTTTTTATATGTCAACCCGCCGCAGCAGCTGCGCATTAATCGCCACGATTATTGTGGAAGCGGACATCAAAACCGCCCCCACCGCCGGAACGAGCAAGATCCCCGCCCATGCCAGAACCCCGGCGGCAAGGGGAATGGCCACGATGTTGTACCCGGCGGCCCACCAGAGGTTCTGGACCATTTTCCGGTAGGTCGCCCGGCTGAGAATGACGATCCGGGCCACGTCCCGCGGATCGCTTCGGACCAGGACCACATCGCCTGCTTCCACCGCCACATCCGTTCCCGCACCGATGGCAATGCCAATATCGGCGGTTACCAGCGCCGGTGCGTCGTTTACCCCGTCGCCGACCATGGCCACACGCTTCCCCTCGCGCTGCAACTCCTTGATCTTCCCGGCCTTGTCCTCCGGCAGCACCTCCGCGAAAACCATGTCGATGCCAAGCTCACCGGCAACACTGTCGGCAACAGCCTGGGAGTCCCCCGTGAGCATGGCAACGTCAATCCCCTGTTCATGGAGGCCTTTAACCGCTTCCACGGATTCCGGGCGCACGGCATCGGCAATGCCAAAGACCGAAAGCACGTCCTTGTCCTCGACCAGGTAGACCGCTGCCCGGCCGGCTTCGGAAAAACGCTTTGCTGCATTTTGCAGGTCATCTGTCGCGGCAATCTCCAGCTGCCGAAGCAATGCCGGTCCGCCGACTTTCAGCTTTCTCCCTTCCACGGTCGCTTCCACCCCGTGGCCGGAAATAGCCTGAAAATCTTCTGCCCCCGGGGTCTGTATCTCTTTTTCCCGGGCGCTTTCGATCAACGCTTGGGCAATCGGATGCTCCGAGTCGTGTTCAACGGCCGAAGCCAGCCGCAGGGCTTCTTCTTCCGATATTTTCTCCGATACGCTTATATCAACAACCCGGTGCTCACCCAGCGTCAGGGTGCCGGTCTTGTCGAAAACCACGATATTGAGGTTCCTCGCTTCTTCGAGCCCCCGGCGGTCCCGCACCAGAAGACCATTTCGGGCGCCTATGGTCGTGGAAATAGCAATTACCAGCGGTACAGCCAGGCCCAGCGCATGCGGGCATGTAATCACGAGCACCGTCACCATCCGGGTGATGGTAAAATCCAGGGTGGCGCCGAAGGCCAGCCAGCCGGCAAATGTCAATCCGCCCGCCCCGATGGCAACCAGTGTAAGGTAAAACGCCGCCCGGTCAGCCAAATCCTGGGACCTCGAGCGCGATCCCTGGGCTTCCTCCACCAGGCGCATGATTCCGGCCAGGGCCGTATCATCGCCGGTACCGGCCACTTCGATGCGCAAAGAGCCGCCCCCGTTGATTGTGCCGGCAATCACCTTGTCCCCCGATTGCTTGTTCACCGGTTTTGACTCCCCGGTAATCATGGACTCGTTCAAAGCGCTTTTGCCGCTTTTGACGAACCCGTCCGCCGGGACGCCGTCCCCTGGTCGAACCAGCACCATATCTCCTTCCCGGAGCTTCTCCAGCGGCACTTCCTCGGTATTTTCGTCGTCAAGAAGACGTTCCGCCGTATCCGGAAGTAATTTGGCCAGCTCTTTCAGCGCACCTTGGGCCTGAAAAATAGAGCGCATCTCGATCCAGTGGCCAAGCAGCATGATGGTGACCAGCGTAGCCAGCTCCCACCAGAGCGCATGCCCCTCATATCCCAGCGTTACCGCGACGCTGTAGATAAACGCAACACTGATGGCCAAGCCGATCAGCGTCATCATGCCCGGAATCCGGTCCGCCAGCTCATGAAAGGCCCCCTTCAGAAACACCCATCCACCGTACAAAAAAACCAGCGTCGCAAAAATGGCCGGAATCAACCCGGAACCCGGAAACGCGGGCGCCCGGTAACCGAACCATTCCTGCAGCATCGGTTCCCAGAACAGCGCCGGTATCGTCAGCGCCAGGCAGATCCAGAAGCGGGTGCGAAACATTTCCACGCTATGGCCGGCATGCTTGTCGTGGCCTTCATGGTCGTCATGACCGTCGTGGCCGTTGTGCCCTTCTTGGCCGTCATGCCCTTCGTGCCGGTTTTGCTTGTCATGGGCTTCATGGCCATCACGGCCGCCGTCGCCGGCAGGACCTTTCCTGTCTGTTTTTTCAGATCCGTCTCGGGGGTTTGATGTGGTCATAAAAGCACCTCTCTTTTGAACGATAAATTCCATTGGATAAATAATGTCTCTGATTTTTAAAATTGCAAATCACTTCCAGACCGCTCAATCCACCCCAGGCGCGTCTGTACCTTGCCGGAAGCGGCCTAAGAGCGATTTGGCATACCCGAAAATAGCGGCCCTGTCGATACCTGCGGCTTCTCAGGCAAGCCCGGCCAAAACGGATTTGACACCGCCGTGTCCCGGGCATACATTTTTGTCATACGCTGCGGTTTTGACTCATTTTTTTTCCGCAGCATAC
>JAWLES010000044.1:0-15253 GCA_041685935.1 Desulfobacteraceae bacterium
GTCCGGGAGATACCTGAAGCGCCTGCGGCGGGCGGGAATCCGGATTTATGCATATTACAACTACCTGTCTCTTTACAAGCTGCATACCCTCAATTACCGAAATCACAGAAAAATGGTCATAATAGACGGTATCACAGGATACATCGGCGGCATGAACATGGGGGAGGAGTATATCAGCGGAGGGAAACGTTTTCCCTCATGGCGGGATACGCACATGCGGATGCAGGGGCAGTCGGTGACGGTACTGCAGGAGATCTTTGCCGTAAGCTGGCTGAATACCACAGGCGAGGTGCTGGATTTTATCAAGCCTTTACAGCTGCCTTCCGGGAGTGATGAAAGCATTCCAATACAGATTACAACTTCAGGCCCTGACTCGGAATGGGAGTCCATAAAACAGCTTTACTTTCTGCTGATTTCATCGGCGGAGGAGACCATCTTTGTTCATACTCCATACTTCATTCCGGATTCAAGCATTATTCTGGCTCTGAAAACGGCAGCTTTGAGCGGCGTGGATGTGCGGATAATGCTCACGGGACATCTGGATAAACACCTTCCCTACTGGGTGGCCCTGACTTTCTTAAAGGATCTTCTGGCAACAGGTGTCAGGGTTTTTTATTATACAAAGGGTTTCATGCACGCCAAAACCATCGTGGTGGATTCCAAGACCTGTTCGGTCGGCACTGCCAACATGGATATCAGGAGTTTTCAGCTCAACTATGAAATCAATGCACTTATTTACGACCAGGCAGTTGCCGGCAAAATCGAGGATATGTTTTACAGTGATATGGAATCGGCAAAGGAGTTTACTCTGGAGGATTACAACCGTATCCACTGGGTAAAGCACCTTAGGAATTCGCTTTCGCGACTCTTTGCACCTCTGCTGTAAAGGCGCAATTTGCGGTTCAAAGCCATTTTCCCTTGACAAAATCCTTCCGAATTGATGTATAAATTCATAGATCAGATGGTTTTCTTTATATTGCCGCGGAACAGGAATTCCTTCTTTAATCGGTTAGCAGAATGGAGAGTCGGGCTATGAAAAAATTTTTAAAGTGGGCGGTTATAGCAGCCGGTGTTTTTGTCATCGCGGCTGTCGCCGCCATTTTATTGATTCCGCAGTTGGTGGATGTAAACAAGTACAGGCCTCAAATCGAAGAATTGGTCACGGAAAAAACAGGCCGGCCGTTTGAACTCGGGGGTGAAATGGATATTTCGGTTTTTCCGTGGGTGGGGGTGAAGTTGACCGATCTTCACCTTGGAAATCCTGACGGATTTGAAAAGAAGGATTTTATTTCAGTTAAAAACTTTGAAGTCAGACTCAAGGTGATTCCGTTATTGTTCAAGAATGTCGAGGTGAAAACATTTGTGCTGGAAGAGCCTGTGATTTTACTTGAAAAAAGAAGGAACGGCGCTGCGAACTGGGAAGGGCTCGGCGGAAAATCCGATACCGGGAAGACTGAAAAGGAAAGAAAGCCCGCTGAAACAGGAAAGTCCGGGCAACTGCCTGTTAAATCCCTTGTGGTGGGAAATTTCTCCATAACCGACGGCATTGTAAGGTTCTCGGACCGGGCTTTGGATATGGAAAAAGAGATATCCGATATTAACCTCGTTTTAAAGGATATCAGTCTGGATTCACCGGTCAGTATTAATTTCAGCGCACTTGTGGATGAACAGCCGGTATCTTTGCAGGGCAGGGCAGGGCCGATTGGAAAGGAGCCGGGAAAGGGGGAAATTCCTCTTGATTTTACCTTAAAGGCTGCAAAGCAGCTTTCGGTTGATCTTAAGGGAAGTGTCATTGATCCGGCCACAAGGCAGCAGTTTGATGTTAACCTGGAAGTTTCCGAGTTTTCATTGAAAAAGCTCTTTTCCGCACTTGATCAGCCGTTTCCGGTTCAAACTGCGGATCCCGGGGTGCTGGAGAAAATTTCGTTTGCCACCCGGGTTAAAGGAAACTCCGAGGCCGTGGCATTGTCTGACGGACGCCTGGTGCTGGATGACTCCGAGATCACATTCACTGCATCGGCGGAGGAATTCTCCAGGCCGGATGTAAAGTTTGATGTCCGCCTGGATCAGATTGACCTTGACCGGTATCTGCCGGCGGCGGAAAAAGACACTTCCTCCGGAGAAACAGGCAAAAAGCAGGAGAAAAAAACGGACGGAACGGACAGGTCCGCTGAAAAGACAGGGAAAAGTGGAGAGATCGATTATGAACCCCTTCGAAAACTTGTCCTTGACGGCAGTGTGACAATCGGCCGGCTGAAAGCCTATGGTGCGAAAATTCAGGACATTACCCTCAAGGTTACGGGGAAAGACGGTATTTTTCATGCAGATCCCGTGAAAATGAACCTGTACCAGGGAAGCGTAATGTCAAAAGCAAGAGTGGATGTCAGGAAAAGCAGCCCTTACAGCAGCATCTCCCTGGATGCCGCAGATATAAAGACCGGGCCTCTTTTGAAGGATACAACGGACAAAAACATAATTGAGGGAACGGTTGCCTCTGATATTGATCTTTCAATGAAAGGACTTGATGCAGATATTATCAAAAAAAGCCTGAACGGAGGCGGAGAATTGGTTTTCAATGATGGAGCCATTGTCGGGATCGATATTGCCGGTATGGTTCGCAATGCAAAGTCCGGCATCAGTCTGAAGGAAAAAAGCAAGGAAAAACCCAGAACGGATTTTACTGAACTTCGTGTTCCGTTTGACGTGAAGGACAGAGTCGTGAACACCCCCGGAGCCGATCTCAAGTCGCCTTTACTGAGGGTGTCCGCATCCGGCAAGGCCGACCTTGTCAAAACCACCCTTGATTACAGGATCGAACCCAGGGTGGTGGGCACCCTGAAAGGGCAGGGTGATGTTGAAAAAAGATCGGGCCTCATGGTGCCGTTCCTTGTTACAGGCACGTTTTCTTCACCGAAAATAAAGATCGATACCAAGAGTCTTATGCAAAGCGAGATTCCTGACAGGGAATCCCTCAAGGAAGCTTTAAAAGACAAGGACACCAGAAAAGAGAAGTCGGAAGATTTGAAAGAAAAGGCCAAGGGGGCTTTGAAGGGATTTTTGGAGTAGGGTGGAAAAATGGAATCACATGTGATTGAATCGATCCGAGGACAGAAGAGCTTAAACGGGCAAAGGAGAATGGAAAAATGAGCGAAACCACGATTACCGTTGTATGTGAAAACCGGACGGCCGCTCCGGTGGGAGTTGCAGGTGAGTACGGGTTTGCAGCCTTCATTGAAAAGGACGGGAAAAAAATCCTGTTTGACACCGGCCAGGGAATCGCATTGAAAAACAATGCAGCCGTGCTGAAGACGGATCTTGCAAAAGTGGACCAGGTGGTGTTGAGCCATGGACATTTTGATCATACAGGCGGACTTTCCCAGGCTTTGATGTCTTCATGGGGCTCGGAAGTGATCGCTCATCCTGATATATTTGATGATAAATATACGGAAATGCACTTTGGAAAAGAAACCGGAAGATTTTACATTGGTGTGCCGTACAGACGCGAATTTCTTGAATCCGCCCTCGGCGCGACCTTTTCAATGCAAAAGGGGTATATTGAGATTTCTCCGGGCGTCTGGTTTTCAGGTGAAGTGCCCAGGCGCACAGATTTTGAACGGCCGGATTCCGCTCTGAAGGTGAAAAGAGATGGTGAGTTCCTTGATGATCCCATGCTGGATGATGCATCAATACTGGTGGAAACGGACTCGGGTCCGGTCATCGTGGCGGGTTGCGCACATGCCGGAATTGTAAACGTGATGAACCATTTCAGGGAAAAAAGCGGCCATGAATCGTTTCATGCCGTGATCGGCGGTACCCATCTGGGGTTTGCCGAAGATGAACAGCAGCTTTTCAAGACCATGGACGCTTTTGAAAAGATGGGACTTGACCTGATAGCGGTTTCCCACTGCACCGGCAATGAGGCTGCAGCTGCCTGTTATAACCGGTTCAGGGAGAAATTCGCGTTTGCGAATGCCGGATGGCGGATGACCTTTTAAAAGGCGGATATGTGAAGTCCTCTCAAAGAAAAAGTATCCTGGAAGGGTTGCCCCGGGCACATTACAAATCTTTTTACGACAATGCGGATATTAAAGAGTACGGGGCAGATCATACCGTTCTTGGTGAAGGGGAGGTCAATACCGGGCTTTATATCGTGCTCACCGGCACCCTCCGGGTTATGAAACAGGAGGATGGGAGATCCGGGACCCGCAGATATATCCGGCAGGGTGGATTTTTCAACGAAGACGCCTTTATCGGGAAGAAGAAGAGTTCAGTGACGGTCCGAACTGTTGAAAAATCCTGTGTCATCAGGATCAGCAGAGCTTCCTTCAATCATATGGAACCCGAGACCCGGCTGTATTTGTACAGGATGATCGCCGGAAAATCCGTCATCAGGGCAGTGCGCCTGGAAAAGAAAAACAGGGCTGCTGAAAGCAGATGCAGGGAAATGATCTCCAGGAACCATTCCCTTGCCGTAAGCAATGCAGAAGGGATCCAGAACTGTCTCTTTTTAAGGGAGCTTGTGGGCAAAGTTCCGAAGCTGCCTTCCTATGCATTGTCATTGACCGGGAAAATCAACGAGGGTAACATTTCTCCCCATGAGATAGCGGACGAGATCAGAAAACATCCCTCCCTTGCCGGGATTCTATTGAAAACCATAAATTCCGCCTATTACGGAATGCCCGGAAAGATATCCGATCTTTCCTATGCAGTGATGCTTTTGGGATACAATGCCGTTTCCCAGCTTGTGATTGCAGAAGGTATGAAAAAAGTTCTCCCTGACACCCCTTTGTTCAGGGATCTGTACCAGCACTCTCTGGGGATATCTTATATCGTTTATGAACTGTCCAAAGGGTTCAGGCGGGGCAAACCGGTGATGCTCTCCACCATCTGCATTCTCCATGAAACCGGGCAACTGGTCCTTCAGCTTCTGAAAGACAAAAATTCTCACTTGAAACCCATTTTTGATTTGATAGACAGCGCCGTTCTCGGCAGAATGCTTCTGGAAAGCTGGCAGCTTCCGGGTGTTATCTGTGACACCGTGGCCTACCTGTCATACCCGGATTTTGCACCCCCGGGCAAGATACCCGAACATGTCAGGGAAAATGTTGCCTTGATTTATATGGCCCATCTTTGTTTCAGCCACATGAGCGGTGACCGGGAAAATGACTCCGCCGACCTGTTTTATGACCCGTATCGCAAAGTCCTGGGTATTGAGGATCTTTCCCTTGCCGACACGATGAAAAAAGTGGTTATTCCGGGGATGCTTGCAAAAAAGAATCTCCCGATTTTTATGTCCGAGAGAATGAATTCGTATATCGATCGAAACGATCTGATCAAGTCTTTTGTGGAATACCTTGTATAAATTCAGGAAATCAAAGTGCTCTCTTGACATCACCCGGCTGAATCAGTAACGTCTATTGTCATTATAAACGGAACCATATTGCCGGGAGAATCATATGAGCTTTAAGAACAAACTCGCCTTGCAGGCACTGGGACTGATCATATTTGTTGTGGCTGTTTCTTCAACCATTGTATCCGTGATTGTGCGGAACCAGTATGTGGATATTTCAAAAAATTCAATCGAGCAGGCCTTTATAATCATCCAGGATGATCTTGACAGCATGAGGGAGAAATCCCTGACCATTGCCAGACAGGCAATCTCTTCAGCTGATCTTGCCAGTAATCTTAAACTGATCGAATCCTACCAGGGCAGTGATGATGTTACCCGGGGCGTATTTACGTTCGAGTCCACGGTAAAATCCCTTTATGACATGATGAAAGCCAATAAGCTCCACAGGGTGTCCCTGTATGATAAAGAAGGCCGCCTTGTGGTGTTTATGCAGGAGCAGGACAAAGGAACCTTTTTAAGTTACAGCCTGCGGTTTTCGGACAGGGTGGAGTATCGATACCATACGTTGGGCAGGGGAAAGCCTGTTGTTTTTGACAAGTTTGAACGTAAAGAGCAATGGCCGCTTTCCGGGGATTTGTTAAAATCCGACCGTCCGGAAAAGGAGAAGGCCGGGTATGTGAAGAACGACAGGTTCATTGAGCTGGAGACATGCGCCCTGCCGAAAGTGGAGGTGTTTGATTCCGAGGCCGGGAAACGGGTTCCGAAAACCATTGGCATGATCAAGACAAGCCGGCTGGTGGGTGAAGATTTTGCCGACAGGATTTCCCTTTTCAGCGGCACTGATGTGATGGTGTTCGGGGCTTCCGGCAAAGGGACCGGAGCCCTGGAAGAATACGGAAAAATGGATGTTAAGAAAATAACAGGCCGCAAGGGAGGCATACCTGTCGGAAACAGCAGAATATTTTTAAATGACGTTTCCGTGGACAGCCAGACCTATGCCCAGGGGATCATGCCGATAACGGAAGGGGGGCGGACCCTTGGCGCCATAGCCTCACTGTATTCCCACGGGATTATCAACAGCAATACCTTCCAGCTCATCAAATGGCTCGGCGCAGTGGGGATTATCTGTGTACTCCTGATACTTCCGGTGGCGTTTCTGCTGGCCCGGACCATAACGCGGCCGATTACAAAGGTGGTATCCGGGCTCAAGGATGTGGCACAGGGAGAGGGGGATCTCACGATCAGGCTTAATCTGAACCGAAACGACGAGATCGGAGATCTGGCCCGCTGGTTTGATGTGTTTATGGAACGTCTCGGTGACCTGGTACGAGACATCAGTACCAATTCTTCCAAGGTGGACCAGGCTTCTGTGAACCTTATGGAATTTTCCGGAACCCTGGCAAAGGGGGCTGAAGAAGCCAGGAAAAAATCCGGGGGTATAACCGGAGAATCCGAGGAAATGAACCGGAACATGCTGTCCGTTTCAGCCGCCATGGAGCAGGCTTCCACAAATCTGTCCGGTGTGGCTGATTCCACGGACGAGATTGTTTCCACCATTGATGCCATTGTTCAGAACACCGAGCAGGCGGCCGGCATAGCGGGCCAGGCCGGAATCCAGGCGGACACTGCTGCCGAGAAGGTTGAAGTGCTGGGGAATTCCATTGACGAGATTAATGTGGTGACCGAAACCATAACGGAAATTTCAGAGCAGACCAATCTTCTGGCGCTCAATGCCACTATTGAGGCAGCAAGGGCTGGTGAAGCCGGAAAAGGATTTGCAGTAGTGGCCAACGAAATCAAAGATCTGGCCGGCCAGACCAGCGAGGCCACCGGAAAAATAAAAGATACCATCCAGAAGATCCAGTCCGTCTCGGGCGAGACCATTGATGAGATAGGAAAAATACCCGGTGTGATAAACCAGATCAATGAGATCGTCGGCAAGATTTCCACTGCTGTGGAAGAGCAGTCCCATACCACCAAAGAGATATCCGCCAATGCAACCCAGGTCTCTGAAGCGATTTCGGAGGTGAACGAAAAGGTTTCATTGACTACGGAAACCACCGGCAGAATCTCCCGGAATATCGGAGAGCTGGACCGGAACACCAAGGATATTGCAGACAGCTCCGGAAAAGTGGAAAAGAGTACGGGTCATCTTTCCGAACTTTCAAAAACCCTCAAGGAGCTGGTGGGGAAATTCAAGGTGGATTAGAAAAGATGGGAAAACAGCCTGGAGACGATAAAAGGTACGGCTGTTTCCACACGCAGAATCCTGTTTCCCAGAGTTGCGGCCCTGAAGCCCTGCTCTTCAAGGGTTTTGATTTCAATGTCGATAAAGCCGCCCTCGGGTCCGACCACACAAGTCACGGGATTTTCAACTCCAACGGGAAAGCGTTCCTTTGTCCCGGGATGAGCCGCGATCCTGAGGGTCCCCCCGGCGATGTCCGGCAGCTCCTTTTTCACAAAATCGGTGAAGAATCTCCTTTTGTGAACGCGGGGCATGAGACTGTCTCCGGCCTGTTCAAGCCCTGAGTAAAGGACTTTTTCAAGCCGGCTTTCCGACAGTGCCGGGCTCTGCCAGAAGCTTTTTTCAACCCTCCAGGAATTGACAAGGTATATGGATTTCACTCCAAGGGCTGAAGCTGATTCCATTATCCTTCCGAGCATTTTGGGTCTGGGAAGGGCCAGCACAAGGGTCAGCGGCAGAGGCGCAGGTGGAGGCCGGTCCAGGGAGACCTCCATTTTAACCAGTGAGCCTGTCATATCCGTGATCAGGCCTTTACCGAGGTTCCCGTTCACAGCCCCGCATGACAGCTCCTCCCCGATACGGGGTTTTATGGTGCTGATAATATGGGCGGCCCTCCTGCCCGAAAGAATCACGCGGCCGGCTCGATCAAAGTCGGATTCTTTGAGCAGAATGATATTCATAATTTGTTGAATTCCTCAGAACTGGATCAGGGTGGATTCTTTGACAAGATCGTCCAGCTCGTTTTTCCACCCCTTTCCGCCGATTTGCCCGGCAAGTTCAACTGAAAGGTGGACCGGTTCTATTTTATGGCGTGCACTGCAGCGGCCGAGTCCCTGCAGGCATGAAGGGCAGTTGGTAAGGATTTTTTTGAAGTCCGTATGATGTTCCATGAACGAACCAATTGCCTCCTGCTTACGGTTCAGCATGGAGTCGGAAATATCCGGCCGTGACATGGCCATGGTACCTGCTTCCGAACAGCAGAAAGGAATCGCGTGAACTTCAGCTTCGGTTTTCGAATTAATGATCCGTTTGCCTTTGCCTTCCATGGAATCATGGCACGGCGCATGATACATGAATTTTTCATCCAGGGAAACAGGGGCGTTTTTGTCCAGAGCAAAAGCGCTCACATCGGTTATCCTGCAGTTAAAGATCGATTCGATATCCAGGTTTTCCAGGGATTCCTTGCAGGTGCCGCAGCTCACAACACAGGCGGTAAATTCGAGATCGTTGAACATCTGCTTGATCTGGGAGAGTATGATGGTGTCCCTCAGGGAAATGTGGTTGAACCTCTCTTTGCTTGCGTTGATCCGGGCTGGAAAACCGCAGCACAGAAACGGAGGCGGCAGGATCACACGTGCACCTGACTTCAAAAGCAGATAGAGTGATGCCTTGCCTATGTCGGAAAAAAGCCTTTCGCTGCCGCAGCCGGGAAAGTAGAATACGTTGAATTCCGGATCGGACGGCGGCTCCAGCAGGACAGCCTGATTGGCGTCGCATCTGGGCAGAATGGAATACATGGGACTGCTGTTGACCCTGGGCATGGCGGTTTTGAAGAGGATAAACGGCTTTTTCTGTTTGTAGCCGTTTATGTCGGGCAGCTTTGACAAAAGTTTCGAGCCCGCCCTCTGGACCCTGCTGCCGGTTTTGACGATCAGAAACCTCATTATGCCGTTTGCAAGGCGGTTCTGGGACGCAAGGTATTTAAGGGTCAGGCTGGTTATCCAGGGGGTGTGTTTGAATCGGTTTTCAGCAAGAATTTCCCGCTCGATAATGGACACTTTTCCCGAATCGATATTCACCGGGCATTTAACAAGGCATTTGCGGCAAGTGGTGCAGTGATCCGCAATTTCCTCAAGGTGTTTCAGGATCTGAAACCGGGTGGAATGGGTTCGCTGGGTGATATACAGAAGGGCTTCGATCAGGGATGCAACTGCCAGAATTTTATTCCTGGGATGAAAAAAGAGGTTCTGCCCCGGAAAAAAAACCGGGCAGTCGGTCTTGCAGCGGCCGCATCTGACACAGTTGGCGATTTCCAGGGCCAGGGTTCCCAGAGATCCCCGTCTGAGAATGCTGGCTTCCAGCTCCAGGAGGTTGAAAGAGGGGGTGAAAACCTTGTCAATGATGTCGGCCCGTGAGAGTTTGAAAGGGTTCATGATCCGGTCCGGGTCCACACGGTCCCGGTAAACTTCGAGTTCGTCTATCCTGTCCTGTGACAAATGCCTGAACTTGGTGATACCGATTCCATGTTCCCCGCTGACCACGCCGTTGAATTCCATGGCTTTTTTCATGATATTGTCCGCAGTCCTGCCGGCCCGTTCCATCATTGTTCTGTCATTGGACATTACCGGTATGTTCACATGCACGTTCCCGTCACCGGCATGCATATGAGTGGCTATGACGATCAGCCTGGAAAGGGTTTTTTCATGAATTTTCTTTATATTCTCACTGACCAGGGTATATCCGCGCATGATCTGGAGAAGTTCTATTACAAAACTGTTTGACCGGATTTCCTCTTCAAGACGGTCCCGGTCCGCATTGTTGACCGAGGCCCTTGCAATTCCCGCCATATCCTTTGCAAGGCTTACCTTGGCCTTGAGCCATTCTGAATCCTCAAGCGGTTCAGCCGTTTCCAGGTACTCTATTATGTTGTCTATGATGCTGAAGCAGGCCGCCCGTTTCTCTTCGATGTTGTAATTGTCCACATATTCGGCGAAATCAGCAAGCGCATCAATGGGCAGAACAATATCCTCGTTGAGCTTGAAAGCGTTGGTCCTTGAAGCGATGGCGCCGAGTCTTTTTCTGTCCCGCCAGAATCGTTCCGCCTCTTTGTCGTCTTTTGCAGCAGTAGCTTCGGTTCTGTCGTACGGGGCAAGGATGTTTTCCAGCCTTTTCATGCCGTCATCAAGCAGTTCAGGCTTGTCCGCCACCATATCCATGAGCAGCACCGCTTTGAGGCGGCCGGTTCCCGCTGCCTTGGCCTTGTAATCAATGGCTTTTATATATTCTTCGTCAAAGTGTTCCAGTGCGATCAGGCAGGGCTGTTCCTCTTTGTTTCCGAACACTTTGCAGATGGACCGGATCACCTTGCCCGCTTCGGTGAGGTCGTTGCCGAAAAATTCGATACATAAGGTCTTTTTAAGCTTAAATGCCTTGTGGAGAATAAAGGTGGCCGAGGTAATTATGCCGTCACAACCCTCCTTTTGAATGCCGGGCAGCCCGTTGAGTACTTTGTTGGTTACGTCCTTGCCCAGGCCCGGCTTCCGGATTTCCTCGCCTGTAAGAGAAACCGTCTGCAGGATACTGCCGCTTTTGCTTTTGACATTAAAGGTTACCGTATCCTCGGGCATTATTTTTCGAATGGGGTGATCCTGCCGCTCTATGGTAATGCTCTGTCCGGTGGGCATTACCATTTTGTACGAGAGGATATTGTCAAGGGCGGTTCCCCAGAGAACTGCGGTTTTTCCTCCTGCGTTTTCCGATATGTTCCCGCCGATGGTGGAGGCCCAGGCACTTGTGGGGTCGGTGGCGAACACAAGTCCCCCGGCTTTTGCATGGTTCATGGCATCTTCCGTGATAACGCCGGCTTCCAGATTTACACAAAAGAATTCCTTGCCCTGCCGGTTGTGCTGTTTCCGGATTTCTCCGATCCTGTTGAGCTTTTCCGTATTGATCATGATGCAGTCTTCGGCGAGAGGGGTGGCTCCGCCTGTCAAGCCTGTGCCGCCGCCCCTGGGAATAAGCTTCATACCGGTTTTGTTAATGGATTTGACAAGGTCTGCAACCTGGGATTCGAACGAAGGCCTCACCACTGCTGCGGGAAGATGGAGCCGCCAGTCCGTGGCATCTGTTGAATGGGCCGTAATATTGAACGGATCAAAATAGATGTTTTCCTTGCCCACCACCGGAGAGAGGGTTTTGATGATTTTTTTCTGCCCGGCGGATGCAGTCTGTATCCTCCGGAAAAGGGCTTTGCGGTATTCTCCGCAACAGTTGACCACATGGGCCACATCCTTGTCACCGGTGTTTTCCCGGATGACTGCAAGGTCCTTTTCAAACGTGGAAAAAAGCCTGCGCCGCTCTTCCGTGTTGTCCACAAGTTCCTGGAAAATGAAAGGGTTTCGTTCTATCATGAACATGTCGCCCATGAACCGGTTCAGCAGGCGTGCGGATCTGCCGGTGGATCTGCGGGGTCTCAGTCTTTCCAGGGTTCGGACCATTTCCGGGCCGAACAGATGTTCAATTACCTGCTCATCAACCGCAGAGGTATAGTTGTAAGGGATTTCCCTTTGATTGTTTTCCATATTATTCAGAGCTCAAATGTCACCATTGAATTTACCAGTTCCAGATTGCTGATCTCTTTTATCACATCATCAGGTATGGGGGAGTCAGTGCGCAGGAAGATTATGTTCCTGTCACCGTCATCCTCTTTTCCCACCATCATCCGGGCGATGTTGATGTCGTGCCTGCCCAGTGTCATGCCGATGCTTCCGATGGATCCGGGTTTGTCGATATTGTGAATAAGGCCCAGGTGGCCTTCCGGGATGACCTCGAGCCTGAATTTGTTTATTCTGACTATCCTGGGGTCGCTTCTGCCGAAAATGGTGCCTGCCACAAGGTTTTCCGTTTCCCCCGATTCCACTGTCACCCGGATCAGGTTGGTGAAATTTTCAGTTTCCTGGCTTACTATTTCGGAGACTTTGATGCCCATATCCTTGGCAAACGAAGCCGCATTCACGGAATTAACCTCGTATTTTACAAAAGGGGCAAGCAGACCTTTTACTGCAGCAACCGTCACCGGTTTCAGGTCCATGTCCGGGAAATCTCCTGCATACTCCACTGTTACGGATTTTATTGCGCCCCGGGCCATCTGTGACTGCATCACACCTGTTTTTTCAGCTAACAGCAGAAGGGGTTGGAGCTTTTCCAGTATTTTCCCGGTCACCGAAGGCATGTTCACTGCGTTGATTACAGAGCCGTGTTTTAAAAATGAAACGATCTGCCCGGCAGCGGCTACGGCAACATTGGTCTGGGCTTCCAGTGTTGAGGCGCCGAGATGCGGAGTGGCAATGACCTGATCCAACCCGAGCAGAGGGATTTGTCCGGGGGGTTCGGTTTCAAAGACGTCAAGGGCGGCTCCGGCCACTTTTCCGGACACGATGGCGCTGTACAGGTCGGACTCGTTGACAATGCCGCCCCGTGAGCAGTTGATCAGCATTACACCGGGCTTCATTGATTCAAATGCCTGCCGGTTCACCAGGTTAGTGGTGCTGTCAAGTTTAGGGACATGGATGGAGATATAGTCGGACCGTTTGTACAGTTCCTCCAGGGAAACGCTTTCGTAGCCTTCTTCTTCAAGCCGGTCGGCGGTGATGTTGGGATCGAATACGATTACGTTCATTTTAAGGCCTAAAGCACGGCTGGCAACAATAGAGCCGATGTTTCCATACCCGATGATCCCCAGGGTCTTGTTGGAGATTTCCCGTCCCTGGAGCTTCTTTTTTTCCCAGAGTCCCTGCTTCATGGTTATGGTTCCCCTCGGAATATTCCGGGTAAGCGCCATCATCATTGCGATGGAGTGCTCTGCGGTGGTCACGGTGTTCCCGCCGGGGGTGTTCATTACCGCCACACCTTTCCGGGTGGCGTAGGCGATATCCACATTGTCGAGGCCGATGCCGGCCCTTGCAATGACTTTCAGATTGACCGCCGCATCCAGGATTTCCTGTGTGACCCTTGTGGCACTTCTTACGGCAAGGGCGTCGTAATCTCCTATAATCTCCTTGAGCTGTTCAGGGGAAAGACCGGTTTTGACGTCCACCTCGATTCCCTCTTCGTTTCTCAGAATCGAGATGCCTGCTTCTTCCATTTTGTCACTTACCAGGACCTTCATCACGGATTCTCCCTTTCAAAGGCCTCCATGAATTCAACCAGGGCTTTGACACCCTCCATGGTTACGGCGTTGTATATGGACGCCCTGCATCCTCCGACCGACCGGTGGCCTTTAAGTCCCCCGAGACCCTTTTGCCGCGCCTGGGAAATGAATTTACCTTCAAGCTCTTCATTCTTGAGCCGGAAGGTAACGTTCATCATTGACCTGCTTTCTTTTTCCGCGGTTCCGGTGTAAAAAGAGCCGGAATCGATGAAATCGTATAACAGATCAGCTTTTTTGCGGTTGAGCTTTTCCATTTCAGAAAGTCCTCCAATCTCTTCTTCGAGCCATTTGAGAACAAGAGAGATGGTGTAAACTCCGAAACATGGAGGCGTATTGTACATGGAATTTTTCTGGGCATAGGTGGAGTACCTTAGCATGGAGGGCAGGTTGTCTTCTGATGCCTTCTCAAGGAAATCCTTTTTGACGATCACCATGCAGACCCCGGAAGGGCCGATATTTTTCTGTGCGCCCGCATATATCAGGCCGAACCGGTCCATGTCCAGGGGCCTTGACATGATGTCGGAAGACATGTCCGCAACAACGGGGATGCCGCCCGTATCCGGGAATTCGGGCCACTGGGTCCCTTTGATGGTGTTATTGGAGGTGATGTGTACAAACTCCGCGTTTTCGCTGAAATTGATATCTCCGGGTATGTATGAAAAATTCTTATCCTCTGAGGATGCGGCCACATTTACTTTTTTACCAAGGATTCGGGCCTCTTTTATAGCTTTTGCGGACCATGTTCCGGTATTGATGTAGTCAGCGGATTTGTCACCTGAAAGGAAGTTCATGGGAATCATGGGAAACTGGAGGCTTGCCCCGCCCTGAAGAAAGAGGACATGATACGAATCATCGATTTTCAATAGCCGCCTGGTCCTTTCAACCGCATCGTTGATCACGCCATCGAACTCTTTTGACCGATGGCTGATTTCAATTACTGACATGCCGGTTCCCTGGAAATCTAGAAATGACGATCGGATCTCTTCGAGTACCGGAAGCGGCAGGGCTGCCGGCCCCGCGTTAAAGTTGAAGATTCTGTTGTCTGTCATGTTTCCTCCTTGGCGGTTGTATGTTAATTGTGTTCCCTTGTTTTGTGAAAACTGATATCAGGCCATTCCTCCACGGTGAATCCGAGCTGGAATTCACTGGTGGTCAGAAAAGTAAGCCACCCTTCGGAATCGGTTGCAAGACTTGCTTCATTTTTTCTTTTAAATCGTTCCAGCATAAATTCGTCATTGCATTCAACCCACCTGGCGACTCCCAGGTCCACATGCTCGTATCCTGCCTTGACATTGTATTCCGCCCTGAGCCGCTCCATGGTAACGTCGAACTGGAGGACTCCAACGGCGCCTAATATGAAATCGTTTCCCATCAGGGGCCGGAACACCTGTATGGTACCTTCCTCTGCGAGCTGGTCAAGACCTTTTTTCAATGACTTGGCTTTCAGGGGATCCCGCAGAACAACCCGCTTGAAATTTTCAGGGGCGAAATTGGGAATGCCAAGGAACTTCAAATGCTCCTTTTCCGTGAACGTATCCCCGATTTTGATGGTTCCGTGGTTGTGGATGCCGATGATGTCTCCGGGATAAGCCTCTTCAATATTGTTGCGCTCCTGGGCCATGAATATGGTGGCATTGGAAATTTTTACGGTTTTCCCTATCCTGTGGTGCTTCACCTTCATTCCTTTGGTGAATTTGCCGGAGCATATCCTGAAAAAAGCGATTCTGTC
>JAWLES010000045.1:0-14789 GCA_041685935.1 Desulfobacteraceae bacterium
CAGGCAGTCAAGCAAAATTCCAAACGTATTTACATAATACATACTATGTGATATTTCTGTTTCAGAATCGGTAAACCATCGTTGCATAAAAACAAGGAGATTATACGTGCATATAAAAGCGAATTTCGATCTTTGCACAGGATGCAGGATCTGCCAGATGGCATGCTCTGCCCGCCTTGCCGGGGGATATAATCCGAGAAGGGCTGTTCTGGATATAATGGATTCCAGGGAAAATCTGTATCACAAGCCCGTGCTCTGCAACCATTGCGAAAATGCCTACTGCATGAATGTCTGCCCTGCAGGGGCTGTTGAAAGGGATGAAAACAACGCTGTGGTCATTGACCCTGAAAGGTGTATAAAGTGTTATCTGTGCGTGGAGTACTGCCCGGAAGGAATGGTAAAGATTGACCCGGAAAGCGGGAATGCAGTGAAGTGCGACTTGTGCGGCGGCAGGCCGGAATGCGTTTCAGCCTGCCCTGCAGGTGCGCTCGAACTTTTGTCTACAGGAGGTCGAAATGGATGAATCCTATATGAAAAAAATACTCTATGTTGATTTGACCTCTAAAGTTACCAAAGAGATGTCATTGCCGGGGGAAACGGTTGAACTGTATATCGGGGGCAAGGGCCTGGGAGCGAAACTTTTGTACGATCTTTTGCCGGCAGGGACTGATCCCCTTGGACCGGGGAACCTGCTGATGTTTTTGACAGGTCCGCTCACCGGGACTTCAGCCCCTGCTATGAGAGGATGCCTTGTAACCAAGTCTCCGCTGACAGGTCTGTTTCTGGATTCCTATTTCGGGGGGAGTTTTTCGCCCGAACTCAAATATGCAGGATACGATGCGCTGATCATAGGTGGAAAAGCCGAGAAACCGGTTTATCTCTTTATCAACGATGAAACTGTGGAAATCCGGCCTGCGGAATCCATATGGGGGAGCGATGCACTTGAGGCCAATCACCGGATCAAATCCCTGGTCGGCGACTCGAGCATAAAGATTGTAAGCATCGGCCAGGCCGGGGAAAACCAGGTACCGTTCTCCCTTGTCTGCTGTGAGTACAACCGGCAGGCTGGAAGGGGCGGTTCAGGTGCGGTAATGGGGGCCAAGAATCTTAAGGCGGTTGCTGTAAGGGGCTGCAAAACCGTAAAGGTCCATGACCCGGAAAAGTTTGGCCGTCACTGTACCGCTGCGCTGTCAGAGCTGGATAGCAGCCCGGATGTGGCAGCCCTCCGGGAGGAAGGCACAGCATCAGCAGTGGAGTTTTCAAATGAACTCGGGCTCTTTCCACACAGGAACTATAAATACGGCACTTATGACAAGGCCTCCAGGCTGGCCGGCAAAGGCCAGTCAAAACATCTGTGGCTGGGTGCAAGTGCATGCACGGGATGCCCGATTGCCTGCAGCAAGGCAGGGGCCGTCAGAACGGGTAAGTTCAAGGGGACCGTCACAGACATGGTGGAATATGAATCCGTCGGTTTGATGGGATCGAATCTGGATATTTCAGATATCCGGGCTGTGGCCTACCTTGTGAAACTCTGTGATATCTATGGTATGGACAGCATGTCTGCGGGATCGGTGATCGGGTTTGCCATGGAAGCGGCTGAAAAGGGGATTATTGATTCACCCGAAGGGATGGATATCAGGTTCGGAAATATCGAAGCTGCGGAGTATCTGGTGAAATCGATTGCGTTCCGGGAAGGCGAGCTCGGCCGCCTGCTGTCTCAAGGTGTTGAAAAGGCTGCAAAGGAGCTTGGCGAGGCGGCCGAGGACCTGGCTGTCCACGTCAAGGGGATGGAATCCCCGGCATGGGGCCCAAGGGGTGTCTCCGGCATGGGGCTTGCCTATATGACTGCGGATCGGGGCGCCTGCCATCAGCGGGCTTTTCCCATTGCATATGAAGTCGGTGGCGAGAAGTGGGAAGGAAAAGAAGTCGACCCGCTCACTGTTAAAGGAAAGGCGGCTATGGTGGCTTCTTTGCAGGATTATCTCGCCGGCACCGATACTCTTGTCAAATGTGACTTCGGGGGATTCGGCATCAGCCCTGAAACTTATGCAGGGCTGTACAATGCTGCCACCGGCAGGCGGATCAGGGCGGAGGATTTTAACGAGGCAGGCGAGCGGATCTGGAACATTACCAGGCTGTTCAACCTTAGAGAGGGGATGGACCCATCCAGAGACAGACTTCCGCCGAGATTCGTGAAAGAAGCGCTTCCTGACGGTCCTGCCAAAGGGCACTGCATAACTGATGAAGACATGGAGTACATGAGAAAGGATTACTATTCAGTAAGGGGCTGGGATTCAGAGGGCTCTCCTGAAAAAGGGACCCTGAAGCGGCTTAAAATAGAGCCGGAAGCAAAGACTTTTACCTGAAAATTTCCGGGAATGAACAAAAAAAAGCTGAAAACAGAGGAGACCAGGCAGAAAATTGTTGATGCTGCACTGCATCTGTTTGCAAGGCAGGGATATCACAAGACCACGGTGCAGGATATCGCAAATCACATCTGCATGACATCAGGAGCCCTGTTTCATCATTTTTCATCCAAAAAGGAGATCCTGTATAAGGTAATTGAAAAGCTGAACGCCGGTATGGACAGGTATATTGATTATCTTTCCCTGACCCGGCAAGGTTCGAGGGAAACCGTCACCGGTCTTGTGGACCTGTTTGTGGAAAAGTTTCATTCAGACCCGGATGAGATCATCGCCCTTGCCTCTTTCGCAACGGAATTCGGGTCGGTTGACGATCCGGTGGTCGAACGCATCCATTGTCCGTACAACAGGTTTATCCGCGCCATGGAGGAAAAGTGTGATTTCCTGCCTGAAACGGTTAACAAGAGGGCATTTGCAGTGAGTTTTTTTTCCGGAATCCAGGGGATTTTTATCCAGGCTATTTTCAGGGAGGGGCAAATGGGGATTGACGAGCTTGCCCAAGGATTTGTCGACATGGTAACCACCGGGCTTTGAGTTAAAAGCCCGGCAGGTATTCATTAAATGCAGCCGGACAGAAGAACCCCTTCGATGAATTCGTCCAGGTCTCCGTCGAGCACTCTGTCCACGTCCCCGATTTCCAGGTTCGTGCGGTGATCCTTGGCCATGCGGTAGGGATGCAGCACGTAGGACCGGATCTGACTTCCCCATGCAATGTCGTCTTTCTCATCATGCAGGCTCTGCATCTTTTCTTCCTGTTTTTCCTTTTCAATTTTGTAGAGCCTCGATTTCAGGACCTTCATGGCGATTTCCTTGTTCCGGTGCTGGGAGGGCTCCTGCTGGCACTGGGCCACCACGCCTGTGGGCAGATGGGTAATGCGTACAGCGCTGCTGGTTTTGTTGACATGCTGGCCGCCTGCGCCGCTGGCCCTGTATACGTCGGTTCTCAGATCGCTGTCTTCGATATGAACCTTGATTTCATCCTTGATTTCCGGAGAGACAAACACGGATGCAAAAGAGGTGTGCCGTTTGCCGCCCGCATTAAACGGGGAAATCCTGACCAGCCTGTGAACGCCGGATTCCACTTTTAAAAAACCATAGGTCCTGTCTCCGGATACACTGAAGGTGGCCCCTTTTATTCCGGCATCGTCTCCGGGCTGCAGATCGATCATCTGCATTTTGAATCCCCTTTTGTCGATCCATCTGGTGTACATCCGCAAAAGCATTTCAGCCCAGTCCTGGGAATCGGTTCCCCCTGCGCCGGCATTGATGGAGACAAGCGCGTTTTTCCCGTCATCCTCTCCGTCAAGTATGGTGTTGATGGAAAATTTTTTTATCTGTTTTTCCAGCTCTGCAAGCTGGGCGTCCACTTCTTTTTCAGCCTGTTTGTCGGATTCTTCACGGGCAAGTTCCAAAAGGGTGTCTGTGTCCTCGATGCTTTCGTAAAGCTTTTCAAAGCCCTGGAGCAGCTCTGAAATTCTGGTCCGCTCCCTGAGAAGATCGGTTGCCTTTTCAGGGTCTTCCCAGAAGTCCTCCCTGGCTGACAGAAACTCAAGCTCTTTTAACCGTTTTTCCTTTGACGGTATGTCAAAGATACTCCTTGAGCTTGTCGAGTTTTTCGTAAAAAGAGTTTATTGTCTGCTGCTGTTCCGAGGACATAACTGATTCTCCTGCATTAAATTATTGCTTTGATACAACTGATTTTTTCCGTTTTAGTTTCAGAGCTCCTTGTACCACAAAAAGCATAAGAATTGCAACTGTACAAAACTGTGCAAACAGGTCGCCGCGGCTCGTGTAAAAGGTCTTGAGGTCGGGAAGGGGAAGTTTTTCAGTCAGGTGATCCTCTTGAAAGAGCCCGGAGGCACGGATGATGCGGCCCGAAGGTGACACAAAACCGCTTATGCCTGTGTTGGCAGCCCTTGCAACACTTCTCCGGTTTTCCACCGCACGGAATACAGACATGGAAAAGTGCTGCAGCGGGGCGGATGTGCGGCCGAACCAGGCATCGTTGGTGATGGTGACCAGAAGGTCGGCCCCGTTTTCAACAAATCTGCCTGAAATGGAGGGAAATATGATTTCGAAACAGATCAGAACCCCGGTGCTGCTTTCGGAAAAGGGCAGCGGGGTGAATTCGTTTTTTCCGGGAGAAAAGTCGCCTGACTGGGCTGTGATTTTGTCCACGAACTTCAAGTACTTGCCAAGGGGGACATACTCTCCGAACGGAACCAGGTGGTTTTTGTCGTAGAATCCTTGGACAATGGCGAACCTGTTGAACATGTAGGCCCGGTTGAAAAATTCTTTTCCGTCTGACAGGGGCCGGAAAGCAGGCCCCCCTATTAAAAATGGGGAGTCGGCGTTGCGGATGCAAAGGTCCAGCTTGGCAGAAAGGGCTGCATTATTGTCATAGTAGAACGGCAGCGCGGTTTCGGGCCAGACTATCAGGTCGGGATTGTCCATGGCGGCTTTTTCCGAAAGCCTTGTGTAGGTTTCAAGGCTCTTTTCCATGTAGGATTTGTCCCATTTGAGGTTCTGCCGGATGTTGCCCTGGATCACGGATATACTTGTCTTTTCGGAATTTTGAACGGCGCTGTCAACTGTATTCATCCGTAGCCGGCCGTACTGAAGGATCAAAAGGAGAATAATCAGTGTGTATGCAAAAGGGATGAAAATGGATTTCACTCTGTTTCGGAAAGGGGGATCAGAGCGGATAATGCCGAGAAAAGCAAGGGCGAGAAAACCGTTTAAAAGAACAACTGCGAACGTCACTCCGGCTACGCCGGTGATATCTGCAATCTGAATGAAGCCGAGGTTTTTGTACTGGGTGTATCCGGTGCTGCCCCATGGAAACCCGGTAAAAAGAAAGGATCGAGCATATTCAAGGGCTGTCCATAGAAAAGCGGCTTTCAGCGGCATAACCATGGATTTGAAGGTGAAACCGCCAAGCAGCAGGGTAAAAAGGCCGAAGTAAAGCGACAGGTAAATACACAAAAGTGTAAGTATGGAGCCTGAAAGTACCAGGTGGAGGCCCCCGTAGACCTCAAGGGTGGGGACAATCCAGTAGAGAAGTGTGCTAAAGTGGCAGAATCCGGCAATGAGGCCGAGAATCAGCCTTTCTTTTCTAACGGCACTGCCTGCGGAAACCAGCAGGGGAACCAGGGCGAAAAATGCAGCAGGATAAAAGTTGATGCCGGGAAAGGCTGCGGTCAGCAGAAATCCGCTCAAAACTGCTGGAAAGTATCTTGTGAGTTGTTTTGCAATGGTCATTATTCAGTTATCCGCTCCTTAACCAAAAAGAACCGATACTTTAAACGATTCAATCCTAAATATAAAGGATTATCTTTAAAAATGTCCGGGAGGGGCATTTCAGGGGGAGGGGCCGTTCCCGGCCCGGGGAAACCGCGGCCGGGAACGGTTCTGCAGGGTTATCCCGAATTTACCTTTTCTGCTATGCGGTCGCCGGTCTCCTTGTCAATGCTGCGCCAGTACTCAAGTGCGCGCTGGAGAACCGGGCCGGATACGCCTTTGCTCAGGTGGCCGGCCGCGTTGGAGACAAGCCGGTCGCGCTGTTCATCGTTCATGATTTCGCGAACAAGGGTTCCGGCCTGACCGAAGTCGTCGTCCTCCTTGTGCAGAGTGTATGCGGCGCGGATAAACTCCCCGTCAGCATCCCAGATTGCGGTTTCAGGGTAACGTTCACTGTCAGCTGCAGGGCCGCCCTTTGAGTTAGGCGCGTAAACAGGGTCGGTTGCGTTTTCAACACGCATGGTCCCTCCCCTGCTGTAGCTGTGCACCTGCGATTTCGGCCTGTTCACCGGGATCTGCTTGTAGTTCACCCCCAGCCTGGCCCGGTGGGCGTCTGCGTAGGAGAACAGTCTGCCGAGCAGCATTTTGTCAGGGCTGGGGCCTGTTCCAGGAACGAAGCTGTTGGGTTCAAAGGCTGCCTGCTCAATCTCGGTGTGAAAGTCGGCAGGGTTCCGGTTAAGCGTCAGGCGGCCGACCTCATGCAGGGGATAGTCCTTGTGAGGCCATACCTTGGTGAGGTCAAACGGGTTGAACCGGTATGTTTTGGCTTCGTCAAAGGGCATGATCTGTACCTTCAGGGTCCAGCTCGGGTAATCTCCCCTGTCAATTGCTTCGAAAAGATCGCGGCGGTGATAGTCTGCATCGGTTCCTGCTATGCGGTCAGCCTCTTCCTGGGTGAGAAAGTCGATGCCCTGGTCGGTCTTGAAATGATACTTCACCCAGAAGCGTTCATGGTTTGCGTTGACCCACATGTAGGTGTGGCTCGAATAGCCGTTCATGTGCCGCCAGGTCTTCGGGATTCCCCTGTCTCCCATCAGCCAGGTAACCTGGTGGGCTGATTCCGGGGACAGGGTCCAGAAGTCCCACTGCATGTCATGGTCGCGCAGTCCGTTGTCGGCCCGGCGCTTCTGGGAGCGGATGAAGTGCTGAAACTTCATTGGATCACGGAGGAAGAAAACAGGAGTGTTGTTTCCAACCATGTCGAAATTTCCCTCGCTTGTGTAGAACTTGAGGGCAAAACCGCGTGGATCTCGCCAGGTGTCAGGGCTGCCGCGTTCTCCAGCCACCGTGGAAAATCGGATCAATGTCTCTGTCTTTGTGCCGGGCTGGAAGACTGCAGCCTTAGTATAGGCGCTGACATCGCCGGTTACCTCGAAGTGTCCGAAGGCTCCGGATCCCTTGGCGTGCGGCTGGCGTTCAGGGATCTGCTCCCGGTTGAAATTGGCCATCTGTTCGATCAGGTAATGGTCCTGAAGCAGGACGGGGCCGTCCGGCCCGACCGTGAGTGAATGTTCGTCGCTGGATACCGGTATTCCGGCATCATTTGTTGTTGGGTTGCGGTCCTGGTCTTTCATGGAAATGCCTCCTTGTGTCCTTACAGGGTGAGGATGACGTCTTTGGCGCCCGTCATCTGTAACGGCACGCCGTGCGGCGTGATGTTGTAAAAGAAATTTTATCGTAAAGGATAATGATAAAGGTACAGGGAAAGACCTTGTTTTGTCAACAGGGTGGTTTGAAAATTCATCCGTTATTTGAAGACAGGAATATGCCGGCCTCGAAGCAGCCCGGCGCGGACCGAAGAGCCGAGGCACGGCACAAGATCCTTGATATTTTTTGGTAGGCGCGAGCAGACTTGAACTGCTGACATCTACCGTGTCGGGGTAGCGCTCTACCAGCTGAGCTACGCGCCTGTATAATTTTTTCCACGTATTACCATCAAAACCTTGCCTTGTCAAGCCTTTAAAAACGGCATGCGGAACTTATTCGGTTATGTAGGCCCCTTTTACTTCGTCTTCATCTACTGCGGGCTGATTTTCATCTTTCGGAACAAACCTGATTGTGAGGGATCTGTCCTTGACATCGTCAATCTCAATGCCGAAAGAGTCAAAGGTTTTAAGCACAAGCGCATCTGCAAGGCGGGCGGCATTGCCCTCAAACAGGATATCCACAACAGCTTCCTGTGTACCGAGTTCCCTTGTCTGGATGCCTTTGATCTCGGGCATTTTCTTGAGCACTTTTCTCAGCAGGATAAAGCTTGAAAGATAGTCGTTTCCCTCGATCTTCGCCTCAATTGCCTGCTGCTTTTTAAGTACGTTATCGTTCCAGTGGTCTTCAATTTTTCCTGTGATTTTTTGCCCGGTGAGCTCACCTGCCCTTGACAGTGCCGCAATTGAGCCTTCAGTGCCTTCTTTGCTTCTTGATGTGGCCTTGACCCTCGTGGAGGCGACCGTTTTGTTTTCTGCCGTGGAAAGCGCTTCCACATCAACTTTTGCCTCGTAGGTCTGCTCGGCTCCAACCCGGTTGGCGGATGGCTGTGATTCAGCCCTGCCCATGACCACAATATCAGCATCCATTTTCCTGCCCAGCTTAATGGCTGCGTCCGTATCATGTATGGAGCTGAACTCGATGTCGTGATCTTTGGTATCCGGGGAGGAAAAGGAAGCTGGAAGAACAATGAAGCCTTTCTCTTTCATAGCCTCCGAGACCGCCTCAGACACTTTTGAATTGTACGGCATGGGATTTTTACCCCACCAGTACCTCGGCAGCAGGTCCTCTTTTGTTTTTTCGCTGATGAGAAGGAGCACCGAAGGTTTGTTTTTTTGACTGCCGATTATTTCATAACGGTTGAGAAAAGAACGCAAAGCCGCCAGATCAATGCCGGTATCAACCGCAACGATGCACCTGTCCCTCTTTTCAACTTCGGCGAGCACCTTGTAGGAAGCAACATAGTCGGATACATCTGTAAGGACCTTGCTGTAGATAAATTCAAGGTTTGAGGCAAAGATCTTGCCGGAAAACAGGTTGAGAAGAGCTTTTTCCACGGACGCACTCAGCGCCTTTTCCACAGCCGCTTTTTTGGCGGCCGGGACACCGCCCTGATCCTTATCAATCATATGTTTTCCAGTGGCAACCGTTTCAAATATATTTCCGTTCTCCCCGCCCTGTACCGCAGGAGGCGCAAGAAACAGAAAAACCGTGGTTACAAGGACAAGAACTGCTTTGTAATCTTGAATCATTTTTTTCTCAAACCTTTCTTTCAACGGCATAATCCGCCAGCATGGTTAAAAGTTGTTTCGGCCCGGAATCTTCAAATATTTCAATCGCTTCTTTTGCGGAATTCACATGCGCCGCAGCTTTTTTCCCGGTATATTCAATTCCCCCGTACCTGTCAAGCATTGAAACCAGATTTGTGAAAAGATCCACAGTAAGCTTTTCGGCTCGGATCATTCGCTCCATGGCCTCTTTATCATCGGCATTTGCGGTTTCAAGGGCCTTGATCAGCGGCAGGGTGAGCTTGCCTTCCCGAAGGTCTGCACCGGGGTTCTTTCCCAGGGTTTCGGCATCCGCGGTATAATCAAGAAGGTCGTCAGCCATCTGGAACGCAATTCCCAGGTGATACCCGTAGTTGCTGAGCGCGGTTTTTTCCGCTTCAGGCGCACCAGCAAGGATGGCTCCGCTCCGGCAGGCGCCCCGGATAAGCACAGCGGTCTTCCGGTTGATAATGTCCATGTATTCTTTTTCCGACAGGTCGAGTCTGCCCTTTTTGTCGAGCTGGTCGATTTCGCCCTGGGCCATCTCTTCGGTTATTCGGGAAATGACGTTGATGATTTCGGGCAGCCCTGTTTTAGAGGCAATGTTCAGGGATCGGGCCAGCAGGAAATCTCCTGTCAGAATCACCTTTGGAGTCTGCCATCTGTAATGGGCGGCCTGTTTGCCCCTCCGCATCTCAGCTCCGTCAACAACGTCGTCATGGAGCAGGGTGGCTGCATGGAGGTATTCAAAAACGGTTGAGAAGTCAATGGAAAAGGCATTATCATAACCGCACATACGGGCGCCGGTAATAGTTAAAAGGGGCCTTAGCCGCTTGCCTTTTCCGAACAGAAGGTGGCCTGCAATGTCGCTTACAAGGTCCAGCCTGGAATTCAGGTTCCGTTTCAGCGCCTCTTCGATCAGGGCAAGATCCTCCCGGACGATTTCGATAATCCGGTTTTTCAGGTTATCCGTCATGCAACGATCCCTGCAATATCATATTCAAAAGCCTCTGTTATCTTTACATCAACAAAGGTACCGATTTCAAGTGCCGAGTGATAAATAAACGTAAGTCCGTCAACCTCGGGCGCCTGAAATTCGGTCCTGCCCAGATAAATCCCGTCGTCCGGGTTTTCTTCCACCAGCACTTTGAATGTTTTTCCCACACGGCCTTTGTTGATATCGAGTGATATGGCTGCCTGCTCCGCCATCAGGGCATCATGGCGTTCGGCTGCTTTCCGCCCGGGGACATGTCCATTAATTCGGTGCGATGCAAGGTCTTGAGAATCAGAGTAGGTAAACACGCCCAGATGGTCAAACCTGATGTTCTTGACAAACTCCATAAGCGTATGAAAGTCATCATCTGTTTCTCCGGGAAATCCGGTAATAAGGGTTGTTCTCAGGGCGGCTTCCGGGCATTTCTTCCGGATCAGGGAGAAAAGATGGTATAAATCCCCGGTTGTGTACGGCCTGCCCATGCGTTTCAGGAGACCGGATGCGGCATGCTGGACAGGAACGTCGAAATAGTTGCAGATGCCTGGAGATTCGATAATCGAGTCGATGATGGATTCGGTCAGGGAGGCCGGGTGAGTGTAAAGGAGCCGAACTCTGCAGCCGGGTGTTTTTCCCGAAAGCTGTGTGAGCACCCCTGCAAGGTCGGTACGGTGGTTCGGTTCCAGGTCCCGCCCGTAGTCGGTTGTGTTTTCAGCCGCCAGAATAATTTCCTTTGCACCGAGTCCGGCCGCTTTTTCAGCCTCGCAGACTATGTCGGCGGCAGGGCGGCTTCTCTGGGGGCCCCTGAGTTTTGGTATGATGCAGTAGGTGCACTTCCTGCTGCATCCCTCGGAAACCTTTATATATACCGGTGTTTCCGGTGAAAATTTCCTGTGGAGGGGAAAACCCTGGAAATCTCTCCGGCAGGGGTCCGGGAAGACGAGCCGGTTCTGAAAGCTCTTTTTTTCCACGGCATCCACGATTTGATCGCACGCCCCTGTCCCCAGGAATACGTCCACTTCAGGCAGACTGGAAACAAGATCGTCATCCTTGTAACGCTGTGCAAGGCATCCTGTTACTATGAGGCGGCCTGCGTTTCCGCCGGTTTTGTGCCCGGCAAGGTCTATAATGGTGTCCACCGCCTCCTCAAGGGCGTCTGATATGAATCCGCATGTGTTAACGATGATGGTTTCAGCTTCACAAGGGTCATCCGTAAGCAGATGGCCGGCCGCCTCAAGGCGGCCGGCCATTACCTCGCTGTCTATCCTGTTCCTTGCGCAGCCGAGGGTTTCCAGAAAGACGATCATATTGCATCCGCCATCAGGTCTCCCACAAGCTTGCTGAACCGGGACGGATTTTCGACCTTTCCGCCCTCGCTTACCACTGCAAGGTCAAACAGAAGATCACTGTAGTCCTGGAGCACGGGGTTGTTTGTGTCGCTTTCGTAAATCTCCTTGATTTTTTCCATTACAGGGTGGTTGATGTTTACTTCCATGGTCCGCTTCTGGTCAGGCGCCTCCTGTCCTGAAGCCTTCAGGATCTTCTGCATGTACGCGCTCATGGCGAAATCATCCGCAGACAGGCAGGATACCGAATTTTTCAATCGGTTCGACACCTGAACATCCTTGACTTTTCCTTCCAGCTTGCCCTTGATGAAGCTGAGAAGGGAAGAATACTCGTTCTTTTTGTCATCATCAACTTTGCTGACGTCAAGGTCTCCCTTTTCAGCACTTTTCAGTTTTTTCCCCTTGTACTCGGTAAGGGACTGGACAACCCATTCATCCACCGGGTCCACCATGAGAAGAACTTCGTAGTCCTTTTCTTTTAACGTTTCCAGGAGCGGGCTGTTCATCAGGGAATTGATGTTTTCTCCGGTGATGTAGTAAATTTCGTTCTGATCTTCCTTCATGTTTTCGATATAAGTATCAAGGGAGATATATTCGCCTTCGGATTTGGTGGTCTTGTACTTCAGAAGGGATGCAATCTTGTCCTTGTTTTCGAAATCCGTGGGGATCCCGGCTTTCAGAGCCTGGCCGAACTCCCTGTAAAACTCGTCGTACTGCTCTTTGTCAAGTTCTTCAAGGGTGCTGAACGCCTGCTTGACAAGGTTTTTCCTGATTTTTCTGACGATCCTGTCTTCCTGGAGGATTTCACGGCTGATGTTGAGGTTCAGATCGGGTGCATCCACAACACCCTGGATAAAACCGAGGTACTCCGGCAGGAGCTCCTTGCAGTCATCCGTTATGAATACCCGCTTGCAGTAAAGCTGCATTCCGTGTTTTTTGCCGGGCTGGAAAAGATCGAACGGGGCCTTTGATGGGATGAACATCAAAACGTCGTATTCAAGAACCCCTTCGAACTTTTTATGGATGACCTTAAGAGGTTCGTCCCAGTTATGGCTGATATGCTTGTAAAACTCGCTATATTCCTCCTGGGTAACATCCTCTTTGTTTTTGGCCCATATGGCCTTCATGGAGTTGAGGGTTTCATCCTTTCGAACCTTTCTGGTTGTTTCTCCAACTGGATTGCCCTCTTTGTCCTTGATCTGCTCGTTTTCCGGGATGGGCTCCACCTTTTCCACGTTCATGATAATCGGATACTGAACGAAATCGGAATGCTTTTTCACCACATGCCGGATGGTATACTCGTCGGTAAAGTCCTGATCCCCCTCTTCGGGTTCCTTGAGTTCCAGCGTGATGGTGGTTCCCCTGGATTCTTTTTCCGCCTCTTCAATTGTATAGGACCCTTTTCCGTCGGATACCCATTTGACAGCAGTCTCTGATCCAGCCGCCTTTGACAGAAGGGTGACCTTGTCAGCCACGATGAATACGCTGTAAAACCCGACCCCGAACTGGCCGATAAATTCGGGAGACAGGGTGTTTTCCTGTTTGGATTTTTCAAGGGCCTCAAGGAAAGCTGATGTTCCGCTCTGGGCAATGGTTCCGATATTCTCGTTCACCTCGTCATATGTCATTCCGATGCCGTTGTCGGAAACCGTAAAAGTTCTTTTTTCCGGATCCTCAGAAAGCCTGATATGGTAGTCGTTGTCATCGGAAAACAGCCCCGGTTCGGTCTGCTCTTTGAATCTTGCCTTGTCAATGGCGTCTGAAGCATTTGAGATCAGCTCTCTTATGAATATTTCCTGGTTCGAGTAAAGGGAATTGATGATCAGATGCAAAAGCTGCTGAACTTCGGTTTTGAATTCACACGTTTCCTGTTTCTTTGCCATGTTTTACCTCTCTTAAGTTGATTAGTCCTTTATCAGATTACCGTTTTTTATTAATAATTGGTGCGAATTCACAAATGTCAAGTGGTTGAGTGCCGTCATGGGAAATTGGCGGGCAGGGAGGAGTCCGAATCGGGGTAAATAGCCGGGGTCTGTCTGAAAACCCGGTGATGTTTTACTTTGTGTCTCCGGAGATGCTTACCCGGTCTCTCCCGCTTTCCTTGGAGATATAGAGCTGGCGGTCCGCAGATGCAACCGACTTTTCAAGATCCTGAAACCGGCCCTTGCAGATTCCTATACTCACGGTGATGGTAATATCCCCTGTCTTTGTTCTGACAGGGAGGTTTTTGATCTCCTGCCGCAGGTTGTCAAACAGTTGGAAGAAATCGTCTTTTTCACTGCCGGGAATTAAAATGCAGAATTCCTCTCCCCCGATCCGGGCCGGGATTCCGGTTTCAGAAAATTTTTCAGCCAGGACGGCCCCGATCTGTTTCAGGCAAAGATCCCCGGATTTGTGCCCATGTGTGTCATTGACCTTTTTGAAATAATCAATGTCGAGCATTGCAACGCAAGGGCATGGCCCGGATTTTTCCGCATCCGCGTAAAGCTGCTCCCCTTTGTCGAAAAAGTAGCGCCTGTTGAAAAGATCCGTGAGATAGTCCTTGTTGGACAACTCCTCGATCTTCTGGATAAACTCGATGGTTTCAATGGTGTTGTTCAGCCGGCAGTAAAATTCCTCGGCAAAAAAGGGCTTGCTGAGAAAGTCCGTGGCACCGCTTTTAATAAAGTTCACAGAAATGAAGTTGTCGCTCTTGGAAGACATGCCGATGATTCCCAGCCTGGAACGGCTGTGGGTCTTCCTCATGGCGGAGCAAAGCTGATCGCCGGTCATGCCGGGCATGAAATAGTCCACGAGAGCGAGTTTCATCCCGGGGTTCCGCTCAAGTATTTCAAGGGCCCGTTCCCCGTTTTCCGCCTTGAATGTCCTGTACATGTGAACCTGGACAAGTTTTTCAAGTTCGTTTCTGAAGGCTTTCGAATCATCCACGATCAGAATGTCCGTTTCCCGGTTTTTGCCCAGGCGGTTGATAAGGTTGACGATGTAATCGATGCTGAAGATTTCGTTTTTCATCACATAATCGATCACCCTTTTTTCCCACACCTTGTCCCGGAATTCTTTTCCGTGTTTTTCAGTGAAAATGATTGCAGGTACCTTGTGCCGGGTGAAAAGGTCCACGATTTCATCTTCGGAGGAATCAGGGAGCTGGATATCCAGAAGGCCGGCAAAAATCCGGTCCTTGTTCTCTTCAAGCACTTTTTCCGCTTCACGGTAGGTGTTCACCCATAAAGGGGTGAATTCAGTGTCGGTTTCAATGCGTTTTTTCAGTATGGATCCGAAAAATCGTCTGTATTCCACTATGAGGATTGTATTCGAGGTCATCGGTCTGTTATCCGCCCGCATCCTGTTTGATCCCGGTTTATAGGTTTTATGCCGGTCTTTTTTCCGCTGCCGGCCCGACCTGTTCAGCCTCCATGAGTGGTAAATCATATATCCACTCGTTTGTCAAAGCAAGAAAAAACTTGCAGTGCAATCAACA
>JAWLES010000046.1:0-14671 GCA_041685935.1 Desulfobacteraceae bacterium
CGGACGGAAAAAAACGGGGAAAGCCTTCCTGGCTGAAAAGGCATCTGCCCAGGGGGAACGGGTTTGAAAAAGTGCGCAATCTGATCCGTGAAACCGATCTGAATACGGTCTGCCAGGGTGCTGACTGCCCGAATAAATGGGAATGCTTTTCAAACGGCACTTCCACATTTATGATCCTTGGGGCGGAATGCACGAGAAACTGCAGGTTCTGCAACGTTTCTCCGGGCCACCCCGGCCCTCCTGACCCTGACGAGCCCTTGCGGGTAGCCAGGGCAGCTTCCACACTGAATCTCAAGTACGTAGTGGTTACGTCAGTGACACGGGACGATTTAAAGGACGGAGGGGCTGACCATTTCGCGGAAACCATCGCGGAGATCAGGCGGATCATGGGCGATTCAACCCGTGTTGAAGTCTTGATACCGGATTTCAAAGGGGACGCCGGCAGCCTTGAAACAGTGCTTGCAATGAAACCGGATGTTTTGAATCACAATATTGAAACCGTGCCGTCGGTTTACAGCAAAGCAAGGCCTGAGGCGGTTTACACAAGATCCCTCGAGCTCTTTCGAACTGCACGTGAAATCGACCCGGATGTTCCGGTGAAGTCCGGGATCATGCTCGGCCTGGGAGAAACTTTCCAGGAACTGTATGCCACCATGCAGGACCTTTTTGAATACGGCTGCAGCATCCTTACCCTGGGGCAGTATCTCCAGCCCACCAGGAAGCATTTGCCGGTGGAAAAATACTATACTCCTGAAGAATTCAAGGAACTGGAACAGACCGCACTTGGAATCGGTTTCAGCCACGTGGCGTCAGGTCCGCTTGTGAGAAGTTCATACAAGGCGGAGCAGCTTGCACCGGTTAAGCGATCATCGTGTCCGCACTGCTGATTTCAATATAAGATGCCCCGTGTTTAACCCCGAAACTTCCTGCGAGAACCGTTATCAGGGAATCCGCAGGAAAACGCTTGTCCCGGACGAGCTTGGCAATGGCTTTTTTCAGAGGAAGCGAGGGGTTTTCATCCGGGACAATAAAATCTGCATAAACCCCGAATGACAGAGCCAGTTCCCTCATCACCCGCTTGTCGTATACCTGGGCGTAGATGGGATTGTCCCCCCTGTATGCGGCGATTGCCCTTATGGTGTCGCCTGACATGGAATCCGCCACTATGGCTTTGGTATTCAGCCGCAAAGAGGCCTTGACCGCTGCCTTGGACAAATAGGCGGTTACCTTGTTATCAGCCGTGTAAGGCACATCAATAAAGGTGCTTCTTTTGAGCTCAACCTCTTGTGCAATTTTTGCCATGGTTCTCACAACCACCTCCGGATATTTCCCGTTGGCGGTCTCCCCGGAAAGCATAAGCGCATCCGTATGATCCAGGCAGGCATTGGCCACATCTGAAACCTCCGCCCTGGTGGGCCTTGGGGATTCGATCATTGAATGCATCATCTGGGTGGCAACTATCACGGGCGCCCTTTTTTCAATACAGGTCTTGACGATCTGCTTCTGGATCAGCGGGATCTGTTCCGTGGGAATCTCCACTGCAAGATCTCCCCTGGCAATCATCACCCCGTAAGAATATTCCAGAATTTCATCAATCTTTTCCACACCCTGGCTGTTTTCGATTTTGGCAATAATCTTTGTCCTGCTCTTTTTTTCATCAAGAATGTTCTGGACAGCAAGCACATCCTCCTTGTTTCGGACAAAGGAGTGGGCGATAAAGTCCACATCGTTGTCAGCTGCAAACTTGATAAATTCCCTGTCCTTGCTGCTCAGCGCCGGGAGGGTGACATGGACGGAGGGAATATTGACGCTTTTTTTCGGGTGGATAATACCGTCGTTCTCTACATGGCAGTACAGGTAGTTTTCATCCTTGTCCATTACCGCAAGAGCAATGCAGCCGTCATCAATGAGAATCGAGCTGCCCTGGGGAACATCCTGCACAAACCTGTCATGGGATACATACACAATATCACCGGTTGATTTTTGATCCGCCCCGCCCTTCAGCCGGATGGTTTCCCCGTGCTTTACGGAAAGCGGGGCTTCAGCGTCACATGTCCTTATTTCAGGTCCCTTTGTGTCAATAAGGATGGCAATATGTTCGGATACCTTCCGTACATTCTCAATGATCCCGAGGGCATTTTCATGGGTCATGTGGGCGGTATTAAGCCTGACAACATTCATGCCCGCGCGGAAAAGGCGGTCCAGAAAATCCGGTTCACAGTTCAGATTTGAAATTGTTGCAACAATTTTGGTTTTTCGCATATGTACGCCTACCCTCCTTTTGTACAGGTGGTCACAATAAAATTTTTGAGCAATAGCTCGGAATCTGCAGAAGATGACTTCATCTGATGGTCGATGTCGCTGATATCCCCCAGGGCTGATTTCAGCTCTTCAAAAGAAAAGTTGTCAGACTTTTTCAGGGTCTGGTAAACAGGATAGGGATTTTTCGGGTTTGAAATGAGAAGAAGATCCGTGGCCTTTCCCAGGTTTTCAGTCTCTTTTGAAAGCCTGCTTTCGTATTCCTGCATCACAGGGAGAGTAACCTGTTTGAACGTATTGAAATCCTGACCTGTATACCATGGACTGGAGTTGTTCACGTTTGCGGCCTGAACGAAGCTTTTTGCAGCAAAGAGTTTCCGCACCTGGTTGGCCAGCGCCTTCAGGATCTGGAGGGGATGAAACCCGGCAGAAAGCAGGGAATCCAGATAGAAAAGAGAGGCTTCGATTTTTCTTTCGCAAAAGGTGCCGGTGAATTCAAAAATCGGGTCCTTTTTGGTTCTGCGGGCAACCGCATCCACGTCAGTTGCTGTAATGCCTGATTTATCTCCGGTATAGGAGACAAGTTTTTTAAGGTTGTCTGCAAAGGTATCCGGATCAAAACCTGTAAGGTCGGCAAGTTTTTGAAAAACACGGCCATCCATATGTTTCGCTTCCGGTTCGAGTATGGCTGCTGCGGTGTGTCGCAGAAAAACAGTCTGCTCATTTACATCACTTTTTCTCAAACCCTCGGGTACTGTACAGTCAACAGTCACTCCCTTGTCAGCAACTGTTTTAAAAAAAAGGGACCGCTTGTCACAGCCTTTAGCAGAGACAACAAGGCATGTATTGTCAGGAATACCCTTTTCAATGAGCCGGGCAAGCCTTTTGACATCATCTTTGGCATATGCCTCCCCTGGATTGCGGGAGAACAGGGGAAGGTTTTTACCCCATACAACACGCTTTTCCAGGAACGGGTTCAAGGTGGAGACAGTATCAATGACGGTTGCGGCAGGGGCGGAGTCGCCGTCAATGACCTCAAGGGCCAGGTTTCTGTCATGACCGGCCAGAAGCTTGTTCACAATCCGTTCGGATTTTTCTTTTACCAGGTATTCATGCCCCCATAAAAAAAAGAGGTCCGGCGAATCATCCGCCGCTGGCATGGATTCAAGAAAGCTGTCGATTTTATTATATTTCAGCTGGGTCATGGGCTTTTCTGTATAGATATCCGAGCGTGATCAAAGAGACGACAAACAGGATACCGCAGATCCCCTGGGAAGTGGATATGTCAAGAAACAGGAAATTTCCCCTTGGATCCCCCCTGAATATCTCGATGATATACCTTGAGATACTGTACAACAAAATATAAGTCCAGAAAACCATTCCGTGAAATTTTTTCACTTTTGCCAGGAAAACAAGGAGCAAAAAGATCAGGATATTGGCTGCAACGGAATACAGTTGTGTCGGGTGGAGAGCCACCCCCGGAGGTGCAAGAGAATCTGCATGGCTGAAGGTCACGGCAATGGGCAGTGTGCACTCCCTTCCGTGGCAGCAGCCTGCAAAAAAACACCCGATCCGCCCTATCGCATGGCCGAGTGCAATCGCAGGCGCCATTATATCAGCGGTCCTGTGAAAGTGAAGTTTTTTTATCCTGAGATAGATTACAGCACATGCAACAGCAAAGATGAACCCTCCGTAAAAGACAAGTCCCCCTTCCCAGACCCTGAAAACCGCCACAGGCTCCCGGCTGAAATAGGAAAAATTCAAAATCACATAAAAAAGCCTGGCGCCTATTATACCTGCCAGCAGGATAACAAAGAACAGGTCGGTGACATGGTCCGGCTTCATACCGTTCCGTTTTGCGGCCTTTTTCGAGACCGTAAGTGCAACAATGAATCCAAGTGCCACAAAAAGGCCGTAAGTATAGAGTTTCAGGCTTCCTATTTCTATTAAAACCGGATACATAAGCGTTACACGTCCGAAATTTTATTGAATGCAATATAGTACAAAAATATGGCCATTCCGATGGTTATGGCGCTGTCCGCAATGTTGAAAGCAGGCCAGTGAAGGTTCCCCACATAAAAATCGAGAAAATCGACAACCGTGCCAAAGCGTATACGGTCCACAAGGTTGCCCACAGCGCCCCCGAATATCAGGGCGAATGCGGATGACAAAATCCGGTCTTTTGAACAGGTTCTCCTGTAAAGCCAGAGGATCAGCAGTGCCACCATTGAAGATAGAAACAGAAAAACGAATTTTCTCAGCAGTACCGGCTGATCTGCAAATATGCCGAATGCTCCGCCAGGGTTCATGATATAGGTGATGTTGAAAAAACCATTTATCACGGGAAGTGTTTCGTAAAGTGAAAATGCCGCCTGAATAACAGCCTTTGTCACCTGGTCCGCAATCACAACCGAACCGCTTATAATGACCAGTCTTGCAAGTGATAATTTGTCCATAAAATCGAACCGGGCCCTATAGAATGATTTCAAGTGCTTTGGCACATCTGGGGCAGGCAGCAGGATACCCGGGATTCTCCCCTGTTTGCGTATCAAACTTCCAGCAGCGTTCGCATTTAACACCGTCGGCTCGATCCACCTGAATGAAAAGACCTTTGATTTCATCTGAGGCATATGCGTTTTCAGACACTTTTTGAACAACATGGGCGGATGAAACGATAAAAATATCCCTCAGGTCTTCATCTATTTCCTCGAATTCACGTGCATATCCGTTCTCCGGAAGTTTGATCTTCACGGATGCATCCAGGGGGTGCCCGATAAGTTTGGATGTACGGGCCGCTTCAAGGGCCCTGGTTACTTCGGAGCGGATCTCAAGAACCTTGAGCCACCTGCTTTCAATCATTTCATCTTTCCAGGCGGATTCGGGCTCCGCCATTTTTGCCATGTGAACCGTGGTCTCCTTATCCTTGTATTCCGGAACATGTTTCCAGATTTCATCCGCTGTAAAGGATAAAATCGGCGCCATGATCCGTACAAGGGAGTCCAGAATACGGAACATGGCTGTTTGTGCATTCCGCCTGGCTGTATCTCCCGGAGACCTTGTATAGAGCCTGTCTTTGATGATATCCAGATAAAAAGAAGAAAGGTCCGCCACACAGAAGTTGTAAAGCGAGTGGTAAATCTTGTGGAACTGATAAGTATCATATGCTGTGAGGGAGCGGCTGATAAACCCGTGCAGGCGGTGCAGGACAAACCTGTCAAGCTGTGACATGGAAGAGGTATCACAAAGATGTGCTGCCGGATCAAAATCATACAGGTTCCCGATCATAAACCTGCAGGTGTTGCGGATTCTCCTGTACGCATCTGAAAGCTGTTTCAGGATGTTGTCGGAAATGCTCACATCTCCCCGGTAATCCGAAGATGCAGTCCAGAGACGCAGAATGTCAGCCCCGTACTGTTTGATAACTTTATCCGGCGCCACTACGTTGCCCACGGATTTGGACATTTTTCTGCCCTTTTCATCCACCACGAATCCGTGTGTAAGAACCGATCTATACGGAGCTTTGCCGGTACTCCCGACAGCTGTGATCAGTGAGGAGTGAAACCATCCCCTGTGCTGGTCGCTTCCTTCAAGATAAAGGTCTGCAGGTCTTTCAAGGTCGTCCCTTTCGTTCAGAACCGCTGCATGGCTGACACCGGAATCGAACCACACATCCAGAATATTTCCGTCCTTCTCAAACTCAGTGCCTTTGCATTTACTGCATACGGAATTTTCCGGCATCAGGAAATCCGCGTCACTGTCATACCATATATCAGCACTGTGCTCTTTAAACAGAGTGTAAATATGTTCAACCGATTCCTCTGTTACATAAACCTCTCCGCACTTTTTACAGTGAAAAAGCGGAATCGGAACCCCCCAGGCCCTCTGCCTGGAAAGACACCAGTCAGGGCGGTTTTCAATCATGGAGTAAATCCTCTCTCTGCCCCAGGCTGGGATCCATTCAACATTGTTGATTTCCTCGAGGCATTTTTCCCGAAGGTCATGCCTGTCCATCAGCAGAAACCACTGGGAGGTCGCCCTGAAAATCACCGGTTTTTTGCATCTCCAGCAATGTGGATATGAATGGGTGATTTTATCCTGGTGCATCAGATATCCGTTTGCCTCCAGTTTTTCAATTATAGGCCCGTTGGCTTTCAGGATAAATTCACCCTTGAAAAACTCGATATCATCTGAAAATTTTCCGTCATCTTCCACAGGGGAGTATGGATCTATTCCGTACCGTTTGCCGACAATATGGTCGTCCGCACCGTGCCCCGGGGCAGTATGAACGCACCCGGTACCCGCATCCAGTGTGACGTGTTCTCCCAGCACAACCAGCGAGTCCCGATCATAAAGCGGGTGCCCGCACTTTCTGTTTTCCAGTGCCCCGGGATCCAGCTCTGCAATAACTTCATACTTTTCAATCCCGAATTCGGCCATTATCCTTTCAACCAGGTCCTTTGCAATGATGACGACCTTTGACTGCGAGATCCTCACGGCGCTGTAAATGAAATCCGGGTGCAGGCACACTGCCAGGTTGGCGGGTATTGTCCAGGGCGTGGTTGTCCATATCACCAGGCTTGCGTTATCATTGGAACCGAGTTCAACAAGGTCGGAAATGTCGTCTTTGACTGGAAACTCTACATAAATGGACGGAGAGAGCTGGTCCTTGTACTCTATTTCAGCCTCTGCAAGGGCGGTACGGCAGTCGCAGCACCAGTAAATGGGTTTTTTGCCGAGCTCCATGTTTCCGTTCAGTGCAAAGTATCCGCATTCTTTTGAAATTCTTGCTTCATACTCGGCATTCATGGTGAGATAACAGTTTTCCCACTCACCCGTAACCCCGAACCGTTTGAACTCATCTCTCTGGATATCCACAAATCTTTCGGCAAACTGCCTGCACTCTTTCCTTACCTGGACTTTTGTCATCTCTTTCTTTTTGGATCCGAGTTTCTTGTCAACGGCATGCTCGATCGGCAGCCCGTGACAGTCCCATCCGGGGACATAGTGTGCGTTAAACCCCTGCATCCGCTTGGACCTGATGATGATGTCCTTTAGAATCTTGTTGATGGCGTGTCCTATATGCAGGTGTCCGTTGGCATAAGGAGGGCCGTCATGAAGGATGAACTTTTTTTTATGTTTGCACTGTTCTGCAATGGTGTTGTAAAGGTCGGAGTTTTCCCATTCCCTGAGCTGTTCCGGCTCGCGCCCGGGCAGGTTCGCCTTCATGGGAAACTTTGTGGAAGGCAGGTTCAACGTTTTTTTATAATCCATTTTTCCTCCAGATTGCGGATCGAATATATACTGAATACGAAAGGTTATTTTTATTGCAATTGCGGACTATCTGTCAAGAAGAATCATCACGGGGGCGCAGTTTTATCAGGCATCTTTGCCCGTCCAGAAAAGGAAGTCGGTAATCAGACGTACTTATCCGGAAAGACTTTTTAAAGATGTTTGAAAAATCTTCAATATTGCACCCCTTTCCCTTCATGGCCAGAATCGTTCCGTTCGGCGCCAGAAACGGTGAAGCAAGAGCGGAAAAATCTTCCAGGGAGGAAAACGCCCTGGAGGTTACAACGTCATATGAATGCTGATGTCCTTGATCTCCTGACAGATCTTCAGCCCTGGCATGCATGGCCAGTATTTTTTCAAGCCCGCACTGGCGGATCGATTCCTTTACAAAGCTGATCTTCTTTCTTGATGCGTCCACACATGTCACTTCAAGTGAGGGATTCACGATTTTCAGTGGAATGGATGGAAAACCCGCACCGGTTCCGATGTCGAGAACCCTGGCGTTTGAAGGAATGTGCCGTATCAGTGCCGCAGAGTCCACAAAATGCTTGACCGCAATATCCAAAGGGTCCAGTATGGACGTCAGATTCACCTTTTTATTCCATTTGATCAAAAGGGATGCGTGGACGGCAAAAAGCAAAAACCTCTTTTCCTCCGGATATACTCCCAAATGAGAGCACCCCAGTTTTACAGTGTTTTGCCAGTCGGATCCAAACTGCGGATCAAGGTCATACAGGCGGGTTTTTTCCATAAATTGGCTTGACAAATCAGGTAATTCTGATATTATTGATTGTTTTGATGTACGGGAACGACTAAAAGAATAATATTAACAAAATCAAAACATTCTTTCAATACAAAACCCATCAAAATTGATTTTTTAATGAAATGAATAAATCTTTTTAAATTAAGAGGGAAAGCTTTATCATGCAAAGGAATTTGGAAAAAGTTAGAAACATCGGAATCAGCGCGCATATCGATTCAGGCAAAACCACTCTGACCGAACGGGTTCTTTTCTATACAGACAGAATTCACAAGATTAACGAGGTCAGGGGAAAAGACGGTACAGGAGCCCTTATGGATTCCATGGAGCTTGAAAAGGAAAGAGGCATCACCATTGCCTCCGCCGCCACCCATTGTGACTGGAAAGGGTATGACATCAATATTATTGATACTCCGGGCCATGTGGATTTTACAGTTGAAGTTGAGCGGTCCCTGCGCGTTCTTGACGGTGTAATTCTGATTCTCTGTTCCGTTTCCGGGGTCCAGTCCCAGTCCATTACCGTGGACCAGCAGATGAAGCGTTATGAAGTTCCCTGCATTGCGTTCGTAAACAAGTGCGACAGAAGCGGGGCCAACCCTTTCAAGGTGATTGACCAGCTGAAAAACAAGCTGGGACACAACGCCGTCCCCATGCAGATCCCCATCGGACTCGAGGACAGGCACGACGGTGTGGTTGATCTTGTGACCATGAAGGCCTACTACTTTGAAGGTGCGTACGGGGAAAAGATGGTGGAAAAGGAAATTCCCGAAGAGCTTCAGGATGAGGCCGCCCGGATCAGGGAGGAAATGATCGACGCCGCGTCGGTCTTTTCGGATGACCTCACCGACGCCATTCTTGAGGAACAGCCGATTTCCGAGGAAATGATATACGATGCGGTTCGAAAAGGAACCAACGCGCGTCAGCTTACACCTGTGTTCATGGGCTCCGCCTATAAAAACAAGGCGGTTCAGCCGCTTTTAAACGCTGTTGTGGAATACCTTCCCTCTCCCCTGGATATTGAAAACGAAGCTATTGATCTGGACAACAACGATGAGACGGTTCCGCTGGTCAGCGACTTTGAAAAACCAACAGTTGCACTTGCATTTAAACTGGAAGACGGCAAGTTCGGCCAGCTTACCTATATCAGGGTGTACCAGGGCGCAGTCAGGAAAGGGGATCTTCTTACCAATACGCGTACCGGTAAAAAGATCAGAACCGGCAGATTGATCCGCATGCACTCCTCTGACATGGAAGAGGTGAATGAAATACCAGCCGGCCATATAGGCGCAATATTCGGGATCGACTGCGCCTCCGGCGATACATTCACAGGCTCCGGGGTCAATTACTCCATGATGTCCATGCATATAATGGACCCGGTAATTTCGCTTTCACTGAAACCCGTGGACAACAAGGCGGAAATAAGTATGTCCAAGGCTTTGAACAGGTTCACCAAAGAGGACCCCACCTTTAAAACTTATGTTGACAAGGAAACCAACGAGACTATAATTCAGGGTATGGGGGAACTGCACCTGGATGTGTATGTTGAGCGGATGAGGCGGGAATACGGTGCCGAAGTGATTACAGGACAGCCCAGGGTCGCTTACAGGGAAACCATCACCAGAAAAAGCACGTTCAATTACACCCATAAAAAGCAGACCGGCGGCGCCGGGCAGTTCGGCAGGATCGCCGGCTATATGGAGCCCACTGACGAATGGTTCGAATTTGTTAACAAAATCACCGGGGGAAGAATTCCCACCCAGTATATCCCCTCCTGTGAGCAGGGTTTTAAGTCCTGCATGGAAAAGGGCCCTAAAATGGAATTCCCTGTTACCGGCATCCGGGTTACCATTGACGACGGTGCATACCATGCAGTGGATTCATCTGAAATGGCATTTGCCGCAGCAGCAAGAGGCGCTTTTCTTGAAGCCTACTCAAAGGCGAAACCCGTTATCAAAGAGCCGATCATGAAAGTGGTTATTGAAACCCCGAATGAATTTCAGGGGTCATGTATGGGCCTGATCAACCAGAGAAGGGGCATTATCGAAGGATCCCAGGAGGAAGGGGTGATGTCCGTGATTGAATCCAAAGTTCCTCTTTCAGAAATGTTCGGTTTTTCCACGGTCCTGAGATCTTCCACCCAGGGCAAAGCCCAGTATACCATGGAGTATTCCAATTACAAACAGGTCCCCCAGAGCGTTGCCGAGGAAATTGTCAGGAAGAAGGAAGAAGAGAAAAAGGAAGATCAGAAATAATTAGGCTGATAAGCTGTTTGACTATATTTAAAGAGGAATAAAATGCTTAAAAAAGATTTGATCAAGAGAAGTCCGGCGGGCAGGATTATCGGAGAAGAGGAAATTGACAGAGTTAATTTCGGCGCGGTGCTTTCAAGGGCTGGAGTCGGCAAAACCCAGTATCTTGTCCAGATTGCGCTGACCAAACTTCTTAAAAATGAAAAAATACTTCATATCAGCCTCAACGACCCCATTGAAAAAATCAAGGCCAGATACCTTGAGGCTTACAACGACCTGGTTGATTCCATCGGCTACGTGGACCCCCAGAAAGCCCTGAGACTGTGGGAGGAAATCAAGAACGAAAAAATCGCAGTATCCTACAATGAACAGACATTTGATCCCGAAAAAATCAGGGCGTATCTCAAGAGCTTTAAAAAGGATGATCTGACTCTTCCGGCTCTTATTATCATGGACGGCCTTGATTTCGACCAGGACCTGAATGATACGCTGAAAGGGCTCGAGGCAATATCTGAAAAATTCGGAATCCCGATATGGTATTCCATGCAGACCCACAGGGAACAGGATTTCGCTCCCAGCGGATATCCGGTTCAGCTGGAAAAGGTTAAGGACCGGTTTGACAAGGCTGTTTTTCTACAGCCGAAAAACGACAAGATCGAGTCTGTTATATTAACCGATGAAAACAGATCCAACGAGTATTACCTGCTGAATCCCGCCACCATGATGATCGTGGAATAGGCCTGAAGAATCAAGGGAGCCTGCCGGACAACTTTCCACACGGCTCCCGTTTCATTTCATCCTTTTCAGCTTTTCCGTGAGATGCTCAACGATCTCAAAAAGATCTCCCACAACATAGTAATCACAGTTCTTAAAAATCGGCGCATTCTCATCCTCGTTTATGGCGATGATGATCCCTGAAGTTTTCATGCCGGCAAAATGCTGCACCGATCCGGAGATGCCGCAGGCGATATACACTTTCGGGTTTACCTTGACACCTGTCTGGCCGACCTGCATGGTATACGGCACCCAGCCTTCGTCCACGGCAACCCTTGAAGCGCCGACAGCCGCGTTAAGCTCCTTTGCGCATTCGAACAGAAGAGAAAAATTCTCCCCGTTTTTAAGCCCTCTGCCGCCGGATATAATAACATCCGCTTCAGTGAGATCAACCCCGCTCCTTGCCGATTCAACAACACCTTGATATCTGATTCCGGTATTATCCTCCATTTCAGGGATGAATTCGATAACACGGGGAGTGATATCAGCTTTTACAGGTTTGTAGTAGTTGGGCCGCATTCCAAAAACATGAAACTCACCTGAAAATTCGATTACAGCTTCGGTTTTGCCGGAAAAGTTGGAGGTCGCTGCAGTATATTCATCCGGATCCACCCTGGTGCAGTCCATTACCAGGGAGCCGTCAAGCAGGGAGGCGATCCTGGGCAGAAGGTCCCTGCCTTCAGCTCCGGTTATTCCGAAAAGGTGGTTCACTCCGGTTTGATGCATGGCCTGAACAATCATCCTGGAGATCAGCTGCGGATTCATCTTATCACGGGAATCCTCAGGCCGGATCTCCACGATTGTATCAATTCCCCATTTGCCGAGCTCCCTGGTAAAAGCCCCGGGGGTATTGCATATGACAAAAGCAAAAACAGATGCTTTGAAACTTCTGAGATATGAAACCACACCCAGCACGGAATTTTTCACATTTCCGTCCATTTGTTCGATTAAAACCCCTGATCTTTCCATTGTTATATGACCTTTGCCCTGTTTTTCAAAACGTCAATAATTTTTTCAACCGTTCCTTCCGTATCCCCGATGATATTCTCCGGATGCCGGTTTTCAGTATAAGGGATCAGTTTTACAAGTTTCATGGAAGCCTGTGAGGGGGCAATGTTTAAATTTTCAATATAAGCTGTTTTGATCTCTTTCTTTTTGGACTTTATGATATCCGGCATGGTCGGGTATCTAGGCTTGTTAAGCCCCTTGCCTGCGGCCAGGACACAGGGCAATTCAAGCTCATACGCAAGCCTGGCTCCCTTGTCCCCTTCCGATACCACTCGTGCCCTGTTCTGGGATATATCGGTTTCAACAACATTTGTCATGACAGGGCAGCCGTATAAAGCCCCAAGTCTGAACATGGTCTGCATACCGTTGCTGTCGATGGCTTCCCGGCCAGTGAAGATCAGGTCGGCGCCGCCGTCTTCATCTATGGCTGCTTTAATCGCTCCGGCGGTTTCTATTGCATCATGCCGCATCTCCGATTTGATCAATATGCTCCTGTCAGCTCCCATTGCCATTGCAGAGCGCAGGCATTCCCGGGCGCTCTCTTTTCCAAGGCAAACCGCAATCACTTCACTGCCCTCAAAATCGTCCCGGATGCGGCGGGCTTCGGTCAAAGCATGCTCGTCATACGGATTAATGATAAAGGTGACCCGCTCGTCAATGGTGTTTTCCCCGGTTACGGTTATGGTGGCGGCTGAATCCGGAACATGTTTGACACAAACATAGATTTTCATATACACCCCTGCAAAAAAATAAGCCCTTACCCGTAACGGTAAAGGCTTACAATATGATCGTCCGGGCAGACTATCCGTTCACGGAAAAACTGCTGTCGTAGTTTATCTCTCTTTTCCTTGAATAAAATCCCATGTCGATTTTTCTGCCGGAAATATATTTCAGTTCATACTGGTACGGCTGATTGTCATGATCAAGTCCCTTTTCAACCGCATCAATGAGTTCAGCCATCATTCTGCCCACAACCGGGGCGTTCTTGTACTGGTTTCCGCTGGTACCAACTGCCATGTAGAACCCGTCAAGGTCGGATTTATCATAAATCGGGATCCAGTCATCGGAACAGTCGTAAAGATCAACCACGCCCTTGGGCTGCTCAGGAACCTGAAGGGATTCGATTCGTCTGCCGAGCCTGTAGCACTGGGCTTTCCACTGGGCCTTGGTGAGCTGGTTGTTCCGTCCGGGCTCGCCCTTGCCCGCGTAAAACTCATCCGGGTCCACCCATTCCTGGGGGTCACAGTCCGGATCTTCGCTTCCGATAAGAAAATAGTTTCCGACCTCGGGCCTGTAATAGCATCCTATGTCTCCGTCAGACATATGATATCCGTCGTTGAGATAGTCATAACCTTCAGGGGAGGGACAATGCATAACTTCGTGCCGCAGTGCTTTTGTTTTGATGTTGCATCCTTCGAATACACCGTCCGCAAGCTGGTTAACCTTGAAGGAGTGAGGACCGCCGCAGTTTACAACAATATCAGCATCAAGCCGGGTCCCGTCTTTCAGGGTTATGCCCTTGACCCTGTTGTTTTCCGATCGGACGTCCACTACCTCCACATTGAAAATGAATTCTGCGCCGTACTTTTCAGCCGCCCTCATTGTATTGTGGGAGGAAAGCGCAGGATCATTCACGTAACCGCCTTCCGGGCAGAAAATGGCGCCTTCGAGCTCATTTGTCGGGGGATCGAAAAAAGTCGGATCTTCAGGTCTTTTAACAGGCCAGTACTCGTACATGTTGACAACAGGGACGTGCCGTATCACATCCTCGTTGGTCCATTCCTCGTATTTCACGCCGACTGCGTCATAATGCCTCTGCACTTTTCTCCAGTCATGCCCCTGGCTTTTGATAAGGATGGATCCCGTGTTCATGTACTTGGAAAGTCCTTTTTCGTCTTGAACATTGCCGAGATATTTCTCCCAGTCAAGCCAGTACTGCATTCCCTCATAAGCAGTGGCAACCCCGTCTTCTGTAGAATAATGCGCCCTTACTATAGCACATGAACCAGCAGTCGATCCTTCACCTGCATCATGCTTCTTGTCCACATTCAGCGTTTTGTACCCCATTTTGGAAAGTTCATAAGCGATCGGAGTCCCAATGGCGCCCGCGCCAATAATTATGGCATCATACTTCTTTGTCATTTCCTTCTCCTTACTAAATTTGGTTTATCCATTGTTTAAATCGATCCTCTCCTGCTGGTTGAAGAGAGAATTCTTTTCCGGCATCCATTAAGGCATGCACCATGTCCCTTGCATATCCCCTTGAACATGTAAGGAGTATTCCAGGGGCTTCAACATCTTTGTTCACCACGAGAATCTGACAGGGTACATG
>JAWLES010000047.1:0-14541 GCA_041685935.1 Desulfobacteraceae bacterium
GACAACAACTACCCTGCGGAGCTTTCAGGCGGGATGAGAAAAAGGGTTGCCTTGGCAAGGGCGCTTGTGACAGATCCGGAGGTGGTTCTTTTTGATGAACCCACAACCGGGCTTGATCCGATACGGAAAAACAGTATACACAAAATGATAAAAGGGTATAAAGAAAAATTCGGGTTTACTGCGGTGATTGTCAGCCACGACATTCCGGATATTTTTGAAATAACCCAGAGAATCGCAATGCTGGATGACGGAAAGATTATCTATGAAGGTGATTGTAAAGGAATTATGAACTCTGAAAATCCAGTGATACAATCGTTTATCCAGGGCAGGGGGACGGAATGATCCGACTCGGGTGTCGATCAAGCATAAAAGGGACTGTAAAATGAGAAAGAAAAATCTGGAATTCTATGTCGGCCTTTTTGTTATGGTGGGTATCTGCTGTGTAGCCTATCTGGTGTTCGCACTCGGAGAGGTCGGGCTTTTTAAAGATGAAAGGTATCCTGTATATGCATATTTTACATCTGTTTCCGGCTTGAACAACGGTGCAAGCGTGGAAATGGCCGGGGTTCGGATAGGCAAGGTTAAATCGGTAACCCTGGATACTGAAAGAATGATTGCAAAAGTAAAGCTTTTGATCGACAGCAGGATTGAGCTTTCCGAGGATGTATACGCTTCCGTGAAAACATCCGGCATTATCGGAGACAAGTATATAGATCTTTCGCCCGGAGGGTCGGAAAATCTGTTAAACCACGGCGACAATATTTCTAATACCGAGTCCGCCATTGATCTAGAATCTTTGGTGAGAAAATACATTTTTAACGCCAAAAAAGAATGATTATCATGAAAAAAGCAATCCTTTTGACCGCAGTCGTTTCCGTTCTGGTTATCACGCAGACTTTTACCTGCTTTGGCGGAAAAACGCCGGAGCAGGCGCTTATGCCTAAAATCAACAAAGTGATTGATATGCTCAGGGAGGCAGGCCCGATTGAGAAGGGTGAACTGAAACACAAAGATATTTACCCGGTTGTTGAGTCTGCTTTCGATTTCAGGATTCTGTCGATGCTTTCGCTGGGAACTAACTGGAAAAGATTTTCAGGTAACCAGAAGAACGAGTTCACCGACCTGTTTTCCCGGCTTGTGACAAAAATATATCTTGAAAAGGTTGAAGGGCAGGATTTGCAGGATATAAAAGTGGAGTACGATAAAACCGAGGATGTTGAATCCGGCGCCAACCGGGCGGAAGTCCATACATTTGTTTATCATGACAGTACCGAGACCCCGGTTGTTTATCGAATGATCCTGAAATCCGGTGAATGGAAAGTGTATGATGTGGTTATCGAAGGGGTCAGTATGGTAGGAAACTACAGGGAGCAATACCGCAAAAAGATGTTTGAGTCCCCGGAAAGCTTGATAAACGACCTCAGGGAGAAAATCGAGTGATAAAGAGTTTCAGGATCGGATTGTACTGCATTATCGTTGCCGTTTCTCTCGGCTGTTTCCCTGCTTTTGCCCAGGATGGACAAGATGCGGATCTTTCCGGGCTCATGGAGGAGTACGAAACCGACTCAGCCCATTCCAAAGTACCTGACCCACTTTACCGGTACAATAAAGTTATGTATCATTTTAATGACCGGTTTTATTACTGGGGTTTGAAACCGGTGGCTTCAGGGTATAAAAGAGCTTTGCCCGGGGATGTCAGAAAATGTGTCAGAAATTTTTTCACCAATGCATTGTTCCCGGTCCGGTTCGTCAACTGCCTTCTCCAGGGGAAAATAAAGTCGGCAGGTGAAGAGTTCGGTATATTCACCGTGAATACCACGGTCGGGTGTTTCGGGCTCGGCCGCCCCGCCCAGGATGAATTTGCCTGGGAGATATCTAAGGAGGATTTCGGGCAGACCCTCGGCTCCTATTCCATCAAGCAGGGATTTTACATTATCTGGCCGGTCCTGGGGCCATCCACGCTGAGGGATACAGTCGGACGAGCAGGGGACTATTTCCTGACACCGGTTAACTATCTTAAACCTGCCCGGGCGGTTTACGGTTTGAAGGCTTTGGACACTGTTAATTCCACCTCGTTCAGATTGGGCGATTACGAGGCCGTAAGGCAGGGGGCGGTTGATCCTTATGCCGCCCTGAAGAGTGCGTACATTCAGCACAGGGCGAAGCGTGTAAATGAATGAAGTGTAGCACAAATCAGGAAAAGTACAGATCTTCTCTCCGATTGGGCAGAAAGTATTTCATTCTGTGATTTCTTACACTTTCAAGGCATGCTGTTTCCAGCTTCGCCACAAGCAGATTTTCCCTGTTGCTGATGGATTTGGACAGGATTTTCCCGTCCGGTCCGATGATAACCGAAACCCCTGGGAAGTTAAGACCCCTGCCGTTATTTCCCACCTGATTGACTGCGGCAATGAACACGGAGTTGTCAAAAGCCCGCGCTGTGAGATGCCGCATCCAGGAATCCAGTTTTTCCTGGCCTGAGCCCCTTGGTGAAGCATGGGGTATCATGATAATATCAGCCCCTTCCAGGGCCATTCGGGTGGACAGCTCTGGAAAGTGGGCGTCATAACAAAGCTGGATTCCGAATTTCAGCGTCTTTGTTTGAAAGATACCGATCTTCTCTCCGGTTGAAAGGGTTTCACGTTCAGGCGGGGCGGCGTGAATCTTTTTATATACTTGGATTCCTGCATCCGGAAATACAACCATATGGGATGCATATATCTTATGATTGTGTTCCAGATGGGCAAGACCGGCTGCTATAGTAATTTCGTTTGTTTTTGCCGTTTCTGAAAGCGCTGAGCAAATTTTTTCAGACAAGGGCACGGCAACTTCCAAAAGAGCCTTTCCCGAGCAATATCCGGTAAGGTTCATTTCCGGGAATACAATAATGGAAGCACCGGCTTCTGATGCTTTTTCAGCAAGATTGATGCAGGCTTGCAGGTTGTATTCAGATTCGCCCGGAATGGAGTTCTGGGCTGCAAGTGCGATTGTGGTGTCTTTCATACCTTGAAATTGGCACTGATCTTAAAAAGGTCGGTGGCAGGAAGATTCAGAATGTCATCAATTCCGGTTCGTTCGGATATCTCCCTGATATTGTTTTCGATTATTTCCACTGATTCTTCGATAAAGGTAAACCATACATTATAATCGTGTTCCCGCAGATAGTTGTGGGTAACTCCTTTGTATGAGTTCACCACATCCGTAAATGAGTCAATCATGTTCAGGGGAACCCTGGCTGCGCACAAGGTGCTGTAATAGCCGACTTTGCCGGGGGTGAAATTTCCGCCGATTCTTCGAATGATGTTGTTGTCTTTCATTCGCCTGACTTTGTCTATCACTGTTTTTTCAGGCAGGTTCAGTTCTTCCGCGATTTTGAAAAACGGGCGGGAGTGGATGGGGAAATCTTTCTGTATTCTGTTTACGATTTTTCTGTCCAGATCATCCATGAAATCCATATATCATTACCCCTGGTTTGTTAATAAAAAAGGCCCTGCAATAAAACCGGGTTTATTGCAGGGCCTTTACGATACAACATTTCAAATCGAGATATTCAGAAGCTTATACACATCCTGTAGGCTTGGGAAGGCCGGCCATTTTACAGGCTCCTTTTCCGGGTCCGGACGGGAAAAGCTCATATATATGTTTCAGCTTGAACTTGGTGAGTTTTGAAAGCACACGAACCATAGGAGCAATTCCGTTTTTCTCGTAGTAGTCCTGGAGAATCTTGATTACTTTTTCATGCTCTTCCGTAATTTCATCAATACCTTCCTGGGTCTTTACATACTCAACCCATTCTTCACACCAGCTGTTGTAGTCGAGGAGAAATCCGTCTTCATCTATCTCGAATGTTTTACCATTCATTTCTACTGTTGCCATTAAAGTACCTCCTGTTTAAATAAAAATTGTCCGTCTATCATTTAAGACATAACGTCTTAGCTTATAAGATATTTTGATACCTTATAGTACCAATTTTGTCTTGTCAATACATAGATGCATATCAGGTAAAATTTTTCCATATATCCTAATATTCTTTGGGAGTGCGATTTAACCGGTCCAGTGTGAATACAGGGCCGTCCTTGCATACAAGTTCTTTTCCGATGTTGCACCTTCCGCACATTCCGATTCCGCATTTCATACGGTTCTCAAGGGACATGATAATCTGGTTTTCCTTGTAGCCGAGTTTTTCAAGTACGGGCTGGGTAAACTTGATCATGATCGGGGGACCGCAGACAATGGCATAGGTGTCCTCTGTGGCCTTGGGAGCGACCTCTTCTGAAATCTGGGGAACAAATCCGGTATGGTATTTCCAGTCCGGATCATCGGTTGAGTCCACCGTGATATGCATGTTGATGTCGTCCCGTTTTTCCCATTGCACAAGCTCGTCCCTGTATAAAAGCATACCCGGGGAGCGTGCACCGTATACCACATGAATGTCCTTGAATCCGGACCGGTTTTCAGGATCAAGCATGTAGATTATTGAGGAGCGGAGGGTTGTGAATGCAAAGCCTCCGCCGACAATCAAAATGTTTTTGTTTTCAAGTGATTCCCAGGGATACCAGTTGCCGAGGGGCCCTCTGATGCCCATGATATCGCCGACTTTCATGTTGTGCAGAAAGGTGGTGACGACCCCGGTTTTGAATACGGTGAATTTGACAAAACCCTTTTCAGTGGGGGAGGATGCGATTCCGATCGGGATTTCACCCTGACCCGGGATCGACAATTCCGCAAACTGTCCTGCCTTGTATGAAAATTTCTTTTCATCCTCTTTATTCAAAAAAACGAAGGTAAACGTTTTAAGGGATTTGTCCTCCGTTGCAATTTCAATATCCTCAATTCGAACCGGATAGGGTAAATAGGGGTTTTCCATGACGCCTCCTTTGTCCGATTTATGCTTTTTCTTCATAAGCGTTCAGTTTGTTGCACACTTCCCTGATGTCGATATTTACCGGGCATTGTTTGACACATCTGCCGCAGCCAACGCACATAATCCCCTGATCGTACTTGTCGAGAAAATATTTGAGTTTGTGCATAAACCGCTGCCTTACCCTGGAAGTCTTCTCACCCCTTGGATTGTGTCCGGATGCATGCAGGGTGAAAAGGGGCGACATGCAGGTATCCCAGTTTCTCATCCGTGTGCAGGAATTCCCCTTGGATTCATCCTGGATGTCAAAACACCAGCAGGTGGGACAGACAAACGTGCAGGTGCCGCAATTGATACAGGAAAAAGCAATATCGTCCCAGAGCGGGGCATTGTAAAGCTCCACAATACTTTTTTCCGCAATATTCTCATATTGAATTTCAGATGTGACGGCATTTTCCGCCTTTTCTTTCAGTGCGTTGATTTCGTCGGTTGCTGCCTTTTCATCAGCAGCCTCTTCAAACCCGCACGTTTCGGCGAAGGATTGTCCCTTGTCGGTGATGATTTTTGCATAATACTGATCCCCTGTATCCACAAGGAGTATATCAAGTGCGGACTCATCAAAAGGGCCGGTACCGGTTGATGTGGAAAAATCACACGATCCGGGCGAGTTTACGGCAATTCCCACGAGCGTGGTTGCTTCAAGTGCATCACAGAAATACGGGTCGCGATAGTCCCCGTTGTCAAAATTCAGATGCAGAATCTCTAACGCCTTGGCATCAAAGGGTTTGATGCCGACCACAGCTTGCGGCGAATAATCCGCTTGAGCACGTTTCATTATGTGGTGATCCGGTTCGGACTCATCAAAGGTTGTATACAGCATTTTCTCCGTCTGGGGAAAGAGTACCGATTTTGCTGATAAAACGGAATCATTGTAAGTCATATCAGGATATTCATCCGTATCAAGGTGTCTTATGGTATGACCCTCTTTGCCTTTTGCCGGGCCGAAGAGCCGGTATTCCTTTCTCGCCCTGTCAATACCCTGTTTGAATCCGTTCTTGTCTATTTTTACCAAATTCATTGTATATACCCTTTTTCATTTACTTTATAAAATCATCAGGATCTTCCGGACTATATGTATCCAGCGGGGGGCGCTTGCTCAGGTCTAATCCGGTTTCCCAGTCAAAAAGCTCTGAAGAATCCTTGACAAGTTTTTTGGTAAATTCCCTTACTTTGATTCCCATGGGGCAGGCTTCCTCACAGGCTCCGCAATCCGTGCATCTGCCTGCGCAGTGAAATGCCCTCAAAAAGTGAAAAGTCTGTATATCCGTTTCGTTCTGTCCTTTTCCCACCCACTGGGGGCCTGACTCGTCAACAAAACAGGTTGGACAGTAGCAAAGAGGGCAAGCATTTCTGCATCCGTAGCACCGGATGCAGGTACGGGTAAGTTCGGTGAAATAGCTATACCTTTCATCAGGGTTCATGTTCTCTATTTTTTCCACTGAGGCAAACCTGTTTTCCATCTTTTTTTCTTCAACAAACTCGCCTGCAAGTTCGTCCCAGATCACCGGGTTCGGTTTGATGCATGTCAGGCAGCAGTCTCTAAGGTAATCCTTTTTTTGTATAACCTTCTCTTTTTCAAGGGATTTCACCGTAATCTCATCACCGTTTTCCGCAAATTCGGTAAGGTCGGTCTCGAACTCGGAGGTGATTTTTCTTTTGTCAACCATGCCGCTGCAGGGAACACCGATTATATACACCTGATCTCTTTTGATTTTGTTCTCCACGATATGGTTGACAATATTCCTGGAATCGCAGCCTTTCGCAACCACCGCTATTTTCTCAGTGGTATCCGTGAGGTAGTTGGCAAGGTTCATGACACATGTACTGTTGAAGACAAGCTCTTCAGCCTGTTCCTGTGTCCGTGCGGCAAACGGGTTGGCTGCCATCGGTAAGGAACCCTGTTTGTAGCCGATGACCTTATCCACTTTTCCGTCTTTGAGCAGATTTCCGGCTATGCTCCTGATCTTTTCCGTATACTTATCCATAAGCTGACCCTTAATTGTAGATTTTTTTGAATTTTTCATTGGGGCCAAGGGATCTTACCTTGTCGGTAATCTCTTTGACCACGTCCACAAACTTGGTTGCTTCGGCTGAAGAGATCCATGAAAAGTGGATTCTTTCCCTTTCAATTCCGATATGCTCAAGCAGGTTGCCCATGAGAGCAAATTTTCTTCTGGCATAATAATTACCATCCAGGTAATGACATTCACCAGGATGTCAACCCGAAACCCAGACTGCGTCGGCTCCTTCCCGGAATGCCGACAGAACGAATTTGGGACTCATCCGCCCGGAACACGGAATTCGTATGATCCGTATATCAGCCGGGTACTCCAGCCTGCTCACTCCGGCAAGGTCGGCTGCACCATAACTGCACCAGTTGCAGAGAAAACTTACAATTTTTATATCTTTGTCAGGCATAATTCCATTCTCCTTTATACGGCTTCATCCAGCGCAAATATTTGTGAAAAAATCTGATCAGTGTTAAATCCCTTGAGATGAAGGGCTCCTGAGCGGCAGGAGGCTACACACAAACCGCAGCCTTTGCAGAGAACCGGGTTTATTTCAGCTTTGCCGCAGTATCTGCCTTCTTCGGTGAAAGAGGGGGCGGAGTAAGGGCATATGGCCACGCATACGCCGCAGGAGCTGCATTTCTCCTGATCCACCAATGCTACAGAGCCGCTTGTGAACAGGTTGTCCTTTTTGCCTAGCAGTGTCAAAGCCCTTGAAGCTGCAGCCTTGCCCTGGGTTATGGCCTCGTCAAGGGGTTTGGGGTAGTGTCCTGAACCGCAGATGAAAACTCCGTCAGTTGCGAATTCAGCAGGGCCGAGCTTGGCGTGTTTTTCCACAAAGAACCCTTCCTGATTCAGGGGAACCTTGAAGAAGTTGGCCAGCTTTTCATCCTTGCGGGGCACAATTGCGGTGGCCAGGATCAAAAGATCGGTTTCAATTTCTACGGGCTGGCCCAGTACATGGTCTGTCGTTTTGATAATAACATGCTCTTTTCCGGGGTGAACCTCGGGTTTGTTGTCCAGATCGTACCGTATGAAAATCACCCCGAGATCCCTTGCCTTTTTGTACAGCAGCTCATTTTCACCGTATGTCCTGATGTCCCTGTAAAGGATAAATACATCAGTATCCGGTTTCCGGGTTTTCAGTTCGATTGCGTTGTGCACCGAATGGGTACAGCAGATTTTGGAACAGTAGGGTCTGTGCGGCTCCCTTGAGCCAACGCACTGGATGAAAACGGCTGATTTCACTCTGTCAAGATCGGGGCTGCCTTCAATCAGGCGGCGGTCCAGATCAAGAGCGGTGACAATTCTGTCATCCTTGCCATAGGCATATTCGTCAGGTTCATGGCCGGTGGCGCCCGTGGCGAGTACTGCTGCACCGTATTCAATCTCGGATGTTTCTCCGTTTTCAAGTATCCGGGATTTAAAGTTGCCGACAAAACCGTCAACACTTTCAATGGCGGTGTTCAGATGAACCTTGATGTTCGGGGTGTCGGCGACAGAGTCGGTTATTGCTTTGACCTCGCTTTGTATATCTTCGCCTGCTGCTGTCTTATAAAGTTTCAGCGCCTCTCCGCCGAGACGGTCCTGCTTTTCAATAATATGGACTTCATACCCCTGGGCCGAAAGACTCCTGGCTGCGGAAATTCCGGCCATGCCCCCGCCGATGACTACAACACGCTCGTTCATGGGGATCTTTTCCTCTTTCAGCGGCTCGGAAAGGGCAGCCTTGGAAACAGCCATTCTCACAAGATCCTTGGCTTTTATCGTGGCCATGTCAGGGTCGCTTTTGTGCACCCACGAGTTGTGGTTACGTATGTTTGTCATTTCAAACAGGTATTTGTTCAGCCCCGCATTTTCAAGGGTCTCCTGGAACAGAGGCTCATGGGTCTTGGGAGTGCATGCAGCCACCACCACCCGGTTGAGATTTTTCTCCTTTATGTATTCGACCATCTTGTCCTGGGCATCCTGGCTGCAGGCAAACATGGGTTCATCTGCAAATTCCACATAGGGAAGGGATTTTGCATATTCAGTCACATGGGCGCAATCGACAACCCCTTTGATATTGGACCCGCAGTCGCAGACAAAAACACCTATTCTCGGCCTTTCTCCAACAACATTAATCTGGGGAACAGGCTCCAGCTCTTTGGTCAATGTATTCCGGGCCGAACTCAGATCGTCACCTGCAGCCGAGGCTGCAGCGCTGGCGTCAAGCACGGACTGGGGAATGTCCTGGGGGCGGTTGAACGCGCCCGCCACGTAGATTCCGTCAACAGAGGTTGATACTGGATGGAATGTTGATGTGCTGCAAAAGCCGCTGGGTGAAATATCTATATTAAGATTTTCCGCAAGTTTGCGGGTCTCCTCCGGAATTTCAAGCCCGACAGAGAGTACGACCATGTCGTATATCTCTTTCTGAAGCCCGCCTGATTCATCCGCATATACCACCTCAAGGTCATGGGTGCCGGGTACTTCGGTTACGGAATGTACCCTGGAGCGGATAAAGTTGATACCGTGCTTGTCTTTGGCATTGTTGTAGTATTTTTCAAAATCTTTGCCCGGGGTCCGCATGTCCATGAAGAAAATTGAACAATCAAGCTCATCTCCTGCATGCTCCTTGGCTATGATTGCCTCTTTTACCGCATACATGCAGCAGACCGAGCTGCAGTGTGCATTGTCGCACTTGTTTATATCCCTGGAACCCACACATTGAAACCACGCGATCCTCTTGGGATCTTTGCGGTGGGCCGCGAGCTCTTTGTCCTTTTTCTTTTTAGGATTCGCCGGAACCTTGGGCATGGTGGTTATGTGACCCATGGTGGGGCCGGTGGCTGACAGTATCCGTTCAAATTCCATGGCAGTTACAACGTTTGGATAGTTTGAATACTGGTAATTGTCAAACCTGGACGGATCAAAAGGCTTGTATCCCGGAGACAGGATGATGGAGCCCGCGTTTACCGTTACGGTTTCCTCCTTGTCATCGTAATTGATGGCGGAGGTCGGGCAGACTTCCTCGCATGTCCCGCATTTGTCTTTTGTGAGCTTCAGGCAGGTTTCCGGGTCAAGCCTGTACTTAAGCGGAACCGCCTGGGGATATTCCACATAGGCTGATTTTCTTTTAACAAGCCCTTCATTGTATTCATCATCCGCCTTGCCCGGGCATTTTTCCGCACATGCACCGCATCCGATGCACAGATCCAGATCCACATACCTGGGTTTCTTGCGTATGTCTATCCGGAAATTTCCCTTTTCTCCTTTGACATCAATAAGTTCCGACAGTGTCAGTAATTCTATGTTTAAGTGCCGGCCGACCTCGACCAGTGTAGGGGCGATAATTCACATTGCACAGTCGTTGGTGGGAAACGTCTTATCCAGCTGGGCCATAACGCCGCCGATGGACGGACCTTTTTCCACCAGATAAACATAGTAGCCTGAGTTGGCTAAATCAAGAGCAGACAGCATGCCGGATATCCCGCCACCTATTACAGCTACCGAGCCTGTTACATTGTTGCCCATAGAAAAATCTCCTGTTTGGTTTCGAAAGAACGGATCCATATGTTGTTGCGATTCAATACTAAAACCTTAAAATAAAGAAAGTTTTAATTTAAATCAATTTTTATCCGATTTTAAATCATATAAAATTGTGTTAATCAATAGTAAATAGAATATATGAAAAAATAGTACAACAATAAATATGATGGAAAACAAGATTATCGTTATTGCCGGGCCCACCGGAATCGGGAAAACCAGGTTCGCAATTCAGGCGGCGAACCGGTTTGACGGAGAAATCGTCGGAGCTGATTCCATGCAGGTATACCGGTACATGGATATCGGCACGGCCAAGCCGGACAAGGAAGAGCAGGCTCTTGCAAGGCACCATCTGATTGATATTGTCAACCCGGACGAACCCTTTGATGCGGCAGCCTATATAAGATGGGCGGACAAGGCGATACAGGATATCCTGGATCGGGGGAAAACCCCTGTCGTTGCAGGTGGTACCGGCCTTTACATAAGGGCTCTTGTGCATGGACTGTACAGGGAACGGATTCCGGATCAGGCTGTCATGGAAAGGCTGGAAAGAGAGCTTGAATTTTACGGACCTGAGTTCCTGCATGAAAAGCTGGAGAATATCGACCCGGGACTTGCCGGAACAATTCATTTCAATGATTCATTCAGGGTGATAAGGGCGCTTGAAGTTTTTGAGAGTACGGGCACGGTCAAATCCGAGTTTTTAAAAAACCACAATTTTGAAACACTCAGGTATGACTGTATCAAAATAGGACTTTGGGCGGACCGGGGTTTGCTGTATGAAAAAATCAATCGCAGGGTGGATAAAATGATTTCCCTCGGGTTGGTCGATGAAGTCAAGACACTTCTGAAATCGGGTTACTCCGGTGATCTGAAATCAATGCAGTCCATAGGGTACAGACATGTAAACGAGTACCTTGACGGGAAAACTGATTTCACCGAAGCCGTGAGAACGCTGAAACGCGACACCCGCAGATTTGCGAAACGCCAGTTCACCTGGTTTTCAAAGGAAAAAGGCCTTGCCTGGTTCGAACCGGACGAACCTGCTGGGGCGTATCAACTGATAGAGGATTTTCTTTTATGAAAATTTTGACATATTTTTCAATTCCGATATATTATTCCAGTTTTAATGTTGGGCGTATGGGCAAAAACCTTGTAACGAAATAGAGTTTATGAAATATAAAATTGTGCTTAAGAAAAGTATCTGGAAAATTTTTGCGTTATTCCTCGCTGCCCTCATCCTTACTTCCTGTGGGGAAAAAAGGCCTGAAAAAATGGAAACAGGGGAAAAACGGAAACATGATGAAAAAGTTCAAATAATGGAGAGGGATCTTCTGGAAGAAAAAGAGGAGCCTTCCCTGTATGATGTTCTTGTAAGAGAGGCTGGCAAACTAATCCGGGCAGGCGAGACAAGAGAGGCCCTGGTCTTTTACAACAAGGCGATGGAGCTTGCATCGAAGCCCGGACAAAAAACCCTCATGAAAAAAATCAAGCCTGCTCTTGCACTGGCGGATACACGGACTCTGCGGGAACTTGGCAAAAAAGAAGACCTTTTTATCCCCAGGCCTCTTGTGCTTTATAGACTGGCACTGAACCTGACGCTTGATGAGAATTATAAAGAAGCGCTCAAAGTCGTTGATACCTTCAGGGAGGAATACCCGGAACATCATCTTTCCCAGGATGCGGCAGAGATAAAATGGCTGATCGAAAAATCCCGTTTTAAAAGAGAGCTTGTCGGGTGTATGCTGCCATTGACGGGAAAGTATTCGTTTTTCGGCAAAAGGGCCATGAACGGGATAGAAGTTGCTGTAAAAGATTTCAGAAAAGCAAACCCGGATCGGAATATCCGGGTGGTCATAAAAGATACCGGTTCAAAGGAAGAACAGGCTCTCTCCTGCGTCAAGGAATTCTGCGACATGGGGGTCGCCGCCCTTGTCGGTCCGATGGGCACAGCCGAGGCCGCAGGCCGGGTTGCTGAAGAAAATGGTATCCCCATGATGGCCATGACCCAGAAGGATTTGCGTGGTTCAGGGGAAAATTTTTTGTTTTCCAATTTTCTGACCCCACGGCTTCAGGCAAAAGGGCTTGCCTCGTATGCATTCTACCGGCTGGGTATCAGGGATTTCGCCATCATTTATCCGCAGGATGATTACGGAGAAAGATACATGAACCTTTTCTGGGATATGATTGCTGATTATGGAGGAAACATTAAAGGGGTGGAATCCTATGGCCCGGATCAAACCGATTTTGCCGAGAGCCTTAGAAAAATTTCAGGCCGATTTTACGGTGTGCCTGACTTTATCAAAGAGAATTCGTCCGAGTATGAAGAGATTCTGGTCATAAAGGACAAGGACAAAGAGGGGGAGGATAAGCCCAAAGGCAAGAGCCGGAGAGATTCGAAAGAAGAGAAGGTGAAGTTCGGGCTTGACTTTAAAGCTGTTTTTATACCTGACTCTTCGGAAAGAGTCGGTATGATGCTTCCCCAGCTTGCATTTCATGATATTGAAGATGTGGTTCTCCTGGGTACGAATTTATGGCACAACAAAAGTCTTATCGAGGATGCAGCCGGCTATACCGACAATGCGGTGATTACATCCGGTTTTTACCCTGAAAGCAGTAAAAATCCGGAAGCAATGCGCTTTGCTGAAGAGTATGAAAATCTTTACGGAGCTTCTCCGGGTTTTGTCGAGGCGGTGGCCTATGATTCCGCCTTAATCGTTTTCAAAAGCCTTCTGGATGATACTGTAAAATCACGGGACGATCTGAGGGATGCCATCGCAGGCGGCATGGTTCATAACGGCGCCACAGGGAGAACCTATTTTGATGATAACGGAGATCTTCACAAAGAGCTTTTTTACCTGACCATTGAAGGGGATGATTTTACCGAAATCACGCGGTCGTTTCCCCGGCAGTGAAAAAATCCTGCTGTCCGGTGGCCTCAAGGACCGACTGCCAGAGCTTCCCGTTGGGGTCAACATACTTTCTTTTGCCTGCAGAGGCATCCATGGGAATATGAACATAGTGGTTGTTCCAGAAACTGATCAAAAGCTTGGTTTTTCCGGCCATTCCGGCATGCACAGCATCCCTTCCCAGAAGGCCGCAGAAGACACTGTCGTTTGCATTTGCGGGAAGACTCCTGATCATGTAGCTGGGATCGATATACTTCAGTGACAACTGCATCTGTTTTTGTTCAAACCAGTTGATAATTGTTTCCTTGAGAAAAATGCCGATGTCCTGGAGCTTGATATTCCCTGAAGCGTCATACTCTGTTTCATGGCCGTCAAAGTAGTTCTGGCCCGCCCCTTCCGCAACTATGATAACGGCGTGTTTCCGCTCCTTGATTCTTTTTTCAAGTGCGGAAAGGAATCCGTTTTCTCCGTAAAGATCAATGCTGATTTCCGGGATAAGTACAAAGTTTGCGTCCTGTTGTGCAAGTGCGGTTGTTGCCGCCAGAAATCCGGAGTGCCTTCCCATGAGCTTTATCAGCCCGACACCGTTCGGATATGCTTCGGCTTCGTTGTGAGCTCCTTTGATGGCGTTTGTGGCCACGTCCACCGCAGTATCAAACCCGAAGGATTTGGATACAAGGTGGATGTCGTTGTCAATGGTTTTCGGGATGCCTACAATGCTTATTTTCAGTCTGCGCCGATCGATTTCTTCAGCGATTTTTTTTGAAGCGATCAGGGTTCCGTCACCTCCCACCATGAATAGGATACCGATATTCATCCGCTCAAGGCAGTCCACCACAAGGCTGATATCCTGGGCCCCCCTTGATGATCCCAGAATGGTGCCCCCCATGTCCTGTATACCGGAAACGCTGCCCGGGTTGAGATCCATGACGTCGTGGCCGTACTCAGGAACAAAACCCTCCAGGCCGTAGCGGATTCCGTAAATGTTTTTGACTTTGTAACAATGGTACAGCTCAAGCACGATGGAGCGGATAATGTCGTTCAATCCTGGGCACAGCCCTCCGCAGGTGGTGATGGCGCATTTGACCTTGCTCGGGTCGAAATAGATCTTCTCTCTCGGTCCGGCCTGCTCAAAACTCGGCATGGCATTGACAGGCACGGATGCGTCCTCGAC
>JAWLES010000048.1:0-14417 GCA_041685935.1 Desulfobacteraceae bacterium
TCGTCGAGGAAACTCAAGGATATGCTGTCCCGGGTATCCGGAATGATTTGACAGTGTGAGATGCCCGGTTATTGGAATAACCGCTCTGCAACGGGCCTGAACACCTTTGCAATTTTTCCTTTGACCTGGTTGAGAGGTACAAACTCCCTTTCCCTGTCCTTTTCCCGGTCATCGAAAGTGCCTGTGATTTTCCCGTAAAAAAACACGAACTCCCGGCTTGCGCCCTCCTGGTTAATTGTGACCGAGCCGATCCTCTCTCCCGGATCCACACTGTATCCGCTTTCTTCTTCACACTCCCGTGCTGCAGCCTGTTCAAGGGTCTCACCGGGCTCCACCGTTCCCACGGGAAAGATCCACTGGCCGGGAAATTTTTTAGCGGTCACCATAAGAACCTCGATGCCGTTTTCCGTTTCCCTGTACGGCACTATACCGGCCTTGCAAGGGGTATTCTTTTCGGGCGGACCGGTTTTAACCTCTCCTGTATTACTGATGCGGGAGAGGTACACGTAAAGAAAATGTGCAAATGCACCAGGAGCCTTTTCAATGGTGCCTGTGAATGTTGTCAGGGTTTTATCCGCGCTCTTCCTGTAGACTTCTTTTCCGGTGATTTCAGCCAGGCGGGCTGTGACACCAAGCGCAATGCTGTTGCCGGAAGGAATAGCCCCGTCTGTTCCTTCCTTTTTCCTGTGAATAAGCAGGGTGTCTGCCGGGGTTTGAAAAAAACCACCGTTCCGGGTATCAAAAAATTTCGTGATCATGGTTCCGGCAAACTTTTCCGCTGCCTCGAGATACTTTTCCTGTCCTGTTGCATCAAACAGGGCGAGAAGGCCTTCCGCGAAAAAGGCATAATCTTCCAGGAATCCCTCTATGAGGGTTTCTCCATCCTTGTGTCGGTGATACAGTGTGCCGTCCGGACCGGTCATATGATCCATTATGAATTCTGCAGCCCTGCGGGCCGTATCAAGATACGAATCATCAGCCAATGCCTGGTACGCCTCTGCAAATCCCTTTATCATGAGTCCGTTCCAGTCGGTGAGGATTTTCGTGTCCATAAGGGGGCGCTGCCTTGCGGACCTCGTGTTCCTGAGAAAATTCAGTGTCTGCCGGATAAGGGACCGGGTCTCCTCTTCACTCTTCCCGAACTTTTCAGCCACCTCGGAGATACCGGCACGGATATGAAAAATGTTCTTTCCTGTTTTTTCTCCGGTGACTTCGTCGCTGTAGTTTCCTGCATCTTCAAGCCCGAACCTCATTTTGAGCATCCAGTAGATTTCATCCGGGAGAAGTGACCTTATTTCTTTTGTGGTCCACAGGTAAAATTTGCCTTCCTCTCCCTGGGAGTCGGCATCTTCGCCGCAGAAAAATCCCCCGTTTTCAGATTCAAGGGTCTGTTTGACATATGCTGCGGTTTCCCCGGCGATTGTTTCGTACAGAGTATTCCCGGTGCTTTTGAATGCGGTGCTGTATATCCAGACCAGCATGGCCTGGTCGTAAAGCATTTTTTCAAAGTGGGGAACCAGCCATTTTTCATCAGTGGAATACCTGTGAAAACCGCCTCCCACATGGTCGAATATGCCCCCTTCGGCCATTCGGGTCAGGGTGGTGTTGAGACATTCAAGGCATTCGGAGTCGGATTCGGATCGTCCGTATTCGAGCAGGAAAAGCAGGGTGTGAACCGACGGAAACTTGGGCCTTTTGCCTATTCCGCCGTTGGTTTTGTCAAAGCCGGAAACAAGGTTGCGGCGGCAGGCATCAGCATGGGAACGGTTCACCGGAGAACCGGGCTGTGAAGGCTCCGCCCCGAGGGCTTTTGTAACGGAATCTACCGTCTGCCTTATGGTATCCCGGTCTTTTTGCCAGATATCAGTCACCTTGCCCAGCAGGTCTATCAGGCCTGTCCGGCCGAATCCGCTCTCCTTGGGAATATAGGTTCCCGCGAAAAAAGGTTTTGCATCCGCATCCATAATAACGGTCAGGGGCCAGCCTCCTGACCCGGTCATCATCAGGCAGACCTGCATGTAAACCGCATCAATGTCCGGCCTTTCCTCCCGGTCCACCTTTACAGGGACAAAGTGGCTGTTCAAAATTTCCGCCACCCGGTGGTCTTCAAAAGATTCAGCCTCCATCACATGGCACCAGTGGCAGGTTGAATACCCGGCTGAGAGAAATATCGGCAAATCGTTCTCTTTTGCAAGCCGGAACGCTTCATCATCCCAAGGATGCCACTGTACAGGGTTCTCTGCGTGCTGCAGCAGATAGGGGCTTTTTTCTCGGATCAGCCTGTTTGTCATAAAACCTCCTCTTTTATCAACAACATAAGGCAATTTTTCAGGATGTCATCAGTAAAATTCACTGCAGCTGCAGCAGAAGGTGGTAGTATTCCCCCTTTTTCCTCATCAGCTGCTCATGGGAGCCTGATTCCCTTATTTTTCCTTTTTGCAAAAGCAGGATGTTGTCGCACTCTCTCACGGTGTTGAGCCTGTGGGCGATAATAATGGATATCCTTCCCTTCATGAGCCTCTGCATTGCCTGATGTACTTTTTGTTCAGATACCGTGTCCATGTATGAGGTGGCCTCGTCAAAGATGATCAGGTCCGGGTTGAATGCAAACGCACGCGCGATGCACAAAAGCTGTTTCTCGCCGCTTGAAAAGGGCCGGCCCCCTTCCCGGACCATGGTATCGAGCCCGCTGTGTTTTTGGAACAGAAAATCACAGTTCGCCTTTTTCAGCACGTTTTCAAGGGCTTTGTCATCCATTTTCGCCTCCGGGGGCTGGATGTTGTCCCTCACGCTGGTGGAAAAAAGTACGGGGTCCTGCATTACAAGGGCTGTTCTGTCCCGGATGTTCCGGATACTCAGTGTTGCGCCGTCTTTACCGTTGATTCGTATCGTTCCTGAATCCGGTCTGTAAAAACCTGTGATCAGGTTGATAAGGGAACTTTTCCCTGAGCCTGTGTGTCCGGCGATACCTAATGCCTGCCCTTTCCGTATTGAAAATGAAATGTCGGTGAGCACCTCTTCCCCGGTTTTGTAGGAAAAGCGGATACGGTCGAACTCAATGTGTTCAATCCTGTTGATGCGGCCGCCGGTTTGAAAGATCCGGTCTTTGAAAGGCTTTCTGTCCAGAACCGAGACAATCCGTTCAGCCGATGCAAGTGCGTTCTGCAGAAGGTTGAACTTTTCCGACAGATCCCGTACAGGCCGGAAAAACATTTTGATATAGGAAAGAAAGGCCACGAGAACGCCGATGGTGATCTCTTCCTGCAGGATCTCCCGGCCGCCGGTCCAGATTATTATCCCTGTGCCCAGAGTGCTTAAAAACCCTATGAACGGCATGAATACTGCGAACAGCCTTATCTGGAAAAGCCCGGCCCTGAAGTGGTCCGTATTTATTCTGCTGAATTTTTTCAAAAACAGGCCGACCCCGGAAGAGGTCTGTATGATTTTGATGCCGGAGACGGTCTCGGAAAACACGTGGTTGATCTCTCCGACTTTCTGCCGAATGGTTCTGAAGACTTTTCTGGAGACTTTGGAAAAAAATACGATGCTGATGATTATCAGGGGGACCAGCAATGAAATTTGAAACGCCAGTGCAGGGTTCATTGAGAACATCATCACCAGAATGCCGATCATCAGCACAAGGTCCCGGAACACGAAGACAAGTATGCTGGAAAATATTTCATTCATATTTTCCACGTCACCTGCAACCCTGCTCACAAGGCGGCCTGACGAAAATTCGTCAAAGTAGGAGACAGGCAAAGAGGACATGTGGCGGAACAGAGAACACCTCAGGTACAAAATTATCTTCTGGCCGGTATATTCCATAAATACAGCCTGGGCGAAATCGGTGATCAGTGAAGCCAGGACAACGGCCAAAAAGATAATACTGAAAAGCTTGAAAGAAAGGATCTCGACGCCCAGGACATCGGCTTTAGCATCGTTGCCCGCGATTATGAACCCGTCAATCACCTTCTGCGTGAGAACCGGGATCATAAGGTCAAGGAAAGTGACTATGAAAACAAGAAAAACCGAGACGCAGAGCATCCAGAAGTAGGGCCGGATAAACGGCCAGATTCCCTTGACCAGGGTTACATCGGAAAGCTTGATTTCCCGTTCTTCATGATCAGGTGACGACGTCATCATTCTCCTCGTACATCTGGGCGGTGAAGGAATTTTTATAAAACAGGTTCGTCTCCATCAGTGTTTTATGGTCTCCGCTGTTTTCTATTCTTCCGTTGTTCAGAATGAATATGGAATCACAAAAGGTGAGGGCTGCTATCCTGTGGGAGACGATTATAAGGGTGGCATCCCCCTTGAGCCTCCTGATTCCTTCCATAACCCTGGAGGCTGTGTCCGTGTCCATCTGGCTGACCGGGTCGTCCAGAAGCAGGATGTCAGTCGGTGCCGCAAGCGCCCTTGCCAGTGCGATTCTCTGTTTCTGGCCGCCTGACAGGGTGACCCCCCTTTCTCCAACAACTGTTTCAAGGCCCTCAGGCATGGCCTGGATGGTATCAGCCAGCATGGCCGCCCGGATGGTGTCGTCGAGTCTCCTGTCGGATATCTCCCTGCCCATGACGATGTTTTCGCGTATGCTGCCCGAGAAGATGAAGCTTTCCTGCGGCATGAACCCGATCCTGCTCCGCAATGCTTCAAGTTCGGTGTGCCGGACATCCTGCCCTGCAATGGAGACATGTCCGCTTTCAGGGTCGTAAAGCCTGGGGATCAGCTGAACAAGGGAAGTCTTGCCGCTTCCGGGAGGGCCGCTGATACCGGCAAGACCGCCTTTGGGGATATGCATGGATACGTGATCCAGTACAGGGGCTCCAGGATCGTAGGCGAACGTTGCATCCGCAATCCCGATGTCTCCGCTGCCAGGGACCGGCGGAGCTGCGTCAGGAAAGGATCGGACGGAAGGTACGGTTTCAATGACAGTCCTGACACGCTTGAGGGAGGCAAGTCCTCTCTGGAGAAGGTTGGTCATCCAGCCCAGGGCGATCATGGGCCATGCAAGGATTCCCATGTACTGGATGAACGCCACCAGCTCTCCGGGGGTTAACGCATCCGTGGTCACGAGGAATCCCCCGTAAAAAATGATGATGAATGTTGACGAGTTAAAGAAGAACGTCATAAGCGGCTTGAAAAAAGAGGTCAGGATAGCCCGTTTCAGGTTTTTTGAGAAATAGTCGGTTGATATCCCTGCCACCCGGTCGTTCACCAGGTTTTCAAAATTGAAGACCTTGACCACGCGGATGCCGAAAAAGCTCTCGCGCACAAGTTCGGTAAGTGCGGAAAAGGATTCCTGGGCGGTGTTGTGGTACTCGTGCATTTTTCGTCCAAGAATCCTGGTACTGACAATGAGAAACGGCATAGGTATCAAAGCCAGCAGGGTGAGTTTCACGTTCATCCACATCATCACCGCAATGGTGGCGCCCCCCAGCAGAAACGCGTCTATGATCGCCACGATTCCCAGCCCGAAGGCCATTCTGATGTGGTTTATGTCACTGGTGGCCCTGGCCATGATGTCGCCTGTCCTGACTGTGTCGTAAAATTTCGGGTCAAGATGGATGATGCGGTTGAAAAGCTCTTCCCTCAGGCCTTTTTCCACATGCCTGGCGCTGCCCATGAGAAGTACGCGCCAGGCATACCTGATTGCCGTCATCAAAGCCCCCAGAATAATGATCAGAAATGCCTGGTGCGCGAATACCGAGGCCTCCGGGCTTCCCCCTGCAAGCATGTCAACGGACTGCTTTATGATTTCCGGGATCACCAGCTGCATTCCGTCCACAACTATCATGCAGATCACACCTGCGATAATGTGCAGGGTGTGTTTTTTAAAATAGGGGATCAGGAGTTTCATACCGGTGCTATGACTCCTCTGAAAAACCCTGGGCCTCATCCGGGGCGGAAACCAGGTGCGTATATATCAGCCTTCCGAGAATGGCTATGCATTCCGCATCCAGGCGGGTTTCAACGTCCGGCCTGAAAAGTATTGAACATGCCGCTCTGAATTCATCATCAGCATCATTGAAAAGCACACATACAGGTATGTTCGGAAGAGCCTCGATTTGAGCTGCAAGGTCGTATCCTGCATCGATTGCTTCATCCCTTGCCCCGAGGCGGCGGGCAGCCCTGGAAAGTGAGTCTTTTGCGCCGGTGAAGCCGGACGCAACAGCGTTTTCCACATCATGGGCAAAGTACACGGTCAGGGGGCCGGAATCCTTGAGATCCCTGAAGGATACCCAGCGCTCGCCTTCAGGGGGAGAGGACCTTGCCATGAGAAGATACCTGCATAAAACAACACAGATGTCAAAGCCGGGCCTTCTGCCCGACCAGTCCAGGATACCGCCGGGGGAAACCGAATAGACCCGGTTCAGCAAAGGCACAAAAAGGGAGCCGTCCCTGTGCTCGATCCCTTTTATGGATGCGGCAGTATCAAATGACAGGGTTTTCAGCCTGTTCAGGTAGTATGAATAGGTGTCTTCAAAAGATCGGTTTTCCCCCATGGCTAATCCTCCGGTTCTGAATATTTAATATGCCCCTCTTGTGTATCAGTATTTTTTTTTAAAAGCGTGAAAAGATGCACCAGAAGGATGATACCTGCCAGTGTAATTCCGGCCGCCACAAGAAAGGATACCTTGTATGCGTATGTGTCGGTTTTTCCCGAGTAAATCAGGATGTCGGCGACGGGTCCCGTTATCAGGGTGCTTGCAGTGCCGAAACTCAAAAAAATTGTTGCATTGAATATGCTGAAGAGCCGGCCGCGCTTTTCCGGAGGTATGAGCTGGGATGCAAGCTCATAGGATGATGCGATAATGGTTACGTCGGCAAGCCCCATTAAAAATATGCTGATGCAGACGTAAAACAGGCTGTCCGTGCTCCCCAGCAGAACAAGGCCTGCAGCAGCCGCAAGTGAGGCCGCAAAAAGGATATTGCTGTTTCCCGCCTTTCCGGATGCCCACCCGGCCAGAAAGCCTGCAAGGATAATGGCCACTGACCTTAAGTTCGCCACGTGGCTCAAGGTGAGGCTGGGCAGGTTGAACCCGTCCGGAAGAGTGAGATACTGGGTGAGGATCACGGCCACCGAGTTCCGCCCGAAATTTATCAGCACCATGGAGCTGATAAAGATGATAAAGATATAAAGGTTGAACTCACCTGTCAGGGAGGATTTGCTTTCGTAATCCCTCTCCTGTTTCTGAATTCCGCCTTCCGGCACCATGAGCATCGGAATTATGGAAAAAGCCATCACGCCTGCTGCGATTAAAAAGAGTGCACCTTCGTTAAATCCCCATCCTTCATAGCTTGTGCCGAGCTTGTCGTACATAAGCCCTCCGATGAGGATGCCCATGATCCTGCCGATGCCGCCGATGCTTTCGAGCCGTCCCATGATGCCCGCCCTGGAGCCTTTCCGGTAAATATCTGAAATCAGTGCGCTCCAGCCGATGTTGGACATGGACCAGAATATTTCAATCACGCAGAGCCCGGCAATGATCACATACCCGGACATAAGTTTTTTTTCAGGAATCAGGTGGGCGTACCACAAAAGCACTGTCCCTGCAGCTGCCAGGATTTCTCCCCAGATGATCAGGGATCTTCTCTTCTGGTGCCGGTCGGAAAAGATTCCCCAGACATACCGCTGGCACACCACGTTAAAGATCATGGGAAGGGTTGCGAAAAGGGTTGTTGCAGTTACCGAAAGCCCCAGAAAATGCCTGAGATAAATGGAGAGGTAGCTGTAAAACAGCCCCCGTCTGAACATCACAAGCATCTGAAATGATGATATGCCCAAGAATACTTTCATAGACAGCTATTTGTAACAGAGAAAACAATCAAATACAATTGGTTTATCCCGGCGGAAGATTTCCGGCTCGGCCGGGTTATGAAAACCTGCGGCTTCAGCCGAGCGGATGTGTGAATGTAAAAGTTGTTCCGGCTTGTCTTGAGGAGGTGAAGGATACCCTTCCCTTGAGGAATTTTTCACCGAACAGTTTCATGGAATAGGTGCCGAACCCTCTCCCGTCCCCCTCTTTGGTTGTGAAATGTTTCTGAAAAATGCGGGGACGGATCCGTTCAGGGATATGCCCCGGGTTCCGGACGGACCATGATACTTCGGAGTTGTTCACAAAGGTGTCAAGGGTTACTTTTCCGCCTTTTTCGGCGGCTTCGAGGGCATTCAGGATCATGTTGCAGAGAATCCGGGAGACCAGCATGATATCGGTGTAAATGAAGACCTCGTTTTCCGGCCGGGTTTCTTCGAGAGTTCTTGAGTTCAAAAGGTCGTTTCCGTTCAGGAACACACGGGTTTCATCAAGGATCTCACTGAGAGATGTTTTTCTGACAGACGGCTTGTAGGCATCCTCTTTGCGCAAGGAGAGTTCCCTTTGCATTCTGATTTCTCTGTCGAGCCTGTCCAGGCTTTTATTGAGGAGCCTTACGGAATCACTGTCAGGCTTTTCCATGGCCAGAAGTTTTCCAGCCCCTGAAATTCCGCTCAGGATATTGTTGATATCATGGAAAAACGTTCTTTCCAGATTGTGCAAAAGCTGCTCCCGGGTAATGTCTTTGGCGAAAAACAGCAGCCAGCATCCGTCTTCGGTCCGGAACGGTTTTGCACTGACTTTCAGGCATTTTTCCCTTACCTCTCCGTTTTCCCTGTGCCTGAGAGCGCAGATCCGTTCGCTTCTTTCATTATTTTCCATGGCTGCCATCATGGCGATGGCAGCTCCGCACGAGGCACAGTGAAACGTGGTGCCGCATCCGCCCTCCAGTTCATCCGAATGGACGCACTGAAGGGTTTCTCCCAGCCTCAGGCCCAGCACTTCTTCAGGGTTCCGGATTCCGATGCTTTTTATGAAATCATGGTTCATTGCCACGATCTGGCGGTGTCTGTTGAGGATGATCAGAAGTCCTTCCGCAGCCTCCAGAAGGTTTTTGGTGATAGGGTTTGCTGCCACGGACTCGATCTGGTTTCTGAACCGTCTTCTTTCCAGCCGTTCAGGTGGGGCGAAATAGGACTCCATGATCATTTTCTCCATATTTTCAGCCAAAATTGCACACCTTTTGACAACCATACCGTAACAGGGAAATGCAAGTCAAGAATCAAATTCCGGGCTGCCGGGGCACCCTCTGGTACCGTTAACCCTCCTTCTTGACGGAAACAGGGAATTCGGATAGAGTTGATTTTATACAATTACTCAAACAAAGGTTGGTTTTATGAAGATTGATACGGACCTGGAACGAATTGCATCGCCGTTCGGAAAACGAGTGGTGACCATCGATTCTCATACCGCAGGAGAGATGACCCGCCTTGTGGTGGACGGGATAAATGATGTCAGGGGCGCAACAATGGCGGAAAAACTCGAATACTTCAAGTCGAACCTCGATCATATCCGGTTGAGGCTCACCAGGGAACCCAGGGGGCACAGGGGAGTGCTGGCAGCGGCGGTCACGGAAAGCCCGTCCGAGGACGCCGTGTTCGGGCTGATTTATATGGATGCGAAACGGTATCCTTACCTCTGCGGCCACGCCACCATCGGTGCCGTGGCAACCCTTGCGGCCGCCGGCCTGCTCGATCTGTCTGAAGGGGAGAATCTGATTCCGGTTGATACCCCTTCCGGTATCATGAACACTGTTGCGTTTGTGGAAAAAGGACGGGTAAGGGATGTGGCCATCAGGATGGTGCCGTCGTTTGTGCTGGATACTGGAAAGGTGATTGACGTAGAGGGGTTCGGTGCACTCTCCGTGGACCTGGTGTGCGCAGGCGGATTTTTCGCCATGGTGTCGTCGGATCAGGTCGGAAAGGCGCTAGTACCGGAAAACGCTTCCTATATGGCGGACCTGGGGATGAAGATCATTGATGCTGCAAATGAGCAGCTGGAGGTTTTCCATCCTGAGCGGCCCGAGGTTACGACCGTGGATGTGGCAGAGTTTTACGATGTGGAACCCGAGGGTTCCATGGAGGGGAGGGGCCTTGTGGTGTACGGGGAATCCAAGGTGGACCGGTCCCCGTGCGGCACCGGAACAGCTGCCAAGCTTACCCTGCTTCACCATAAAGGTCTCATGAAACTGAATTCCAACTACAGGAATTACAGCCCGTTGAACACTGTATTCGATTCCAGGATAGTGGAGTGCGTGAAGATCAGGGAGTTTGACGCAGTAGTGGCGGAAATAAAGGGAATGGCCCATGTAACAGGTGTTCACGCTTTTGTGGTTCAGGACGGTGATCCTTTCCCGGAGGGTTTTTTGATATGATTTTACTGTATAACGGAAAGATTCATACACAGGTGGTCACAGCACCTGTTGCGGAGGCGGTACTGGTTTCGGACAACAGGATCGTTGAAGTGGGGGACGGAGCAAAAGTGAAAGCCGCCGCCTGCGGAGAGGTAACCGCCATTGACCTGGAGGGCAGGACCGTGTTGCCCGGATTCATTGACACCCACTTCCATTTTTATGAATGGGCTGTGAACTATGACAGCATCAACCTGGCAGGTGCTGCATCTTTTGAAGAGATGAAAGAGGCGGTTGCCGAAAAGGCTGCTTCCCTGGACAAAGGGGAATGGGTTCTGGGCAACGGTTTCAATGAATCAGACTGGCAGGAAAACCGGCTGCCGGAAAGGGGTGATCTTGACAGGGCTGCTCCGGACCATCCTGTGTGCCTATGGCGGTGTGATCTCCATCTGGGAGTGGCCAACTCAAAGGCGCTGGAACTGGCCGGTATCAACAGCGCAACTCCGGACCCGCCTGAAGGAAAGATCGCAAGGGACGGCGCCGGAAACCCCACAGGCGTTTTACGGGAGCTTGCCTTGAACCTGATCAGGGACGCCCTGCCGGTGAAAACCGATGACCTGATCATGGAGAACATGAAGCGGTGCATCAGGGACCTTCATGCACTGGGCGTTACCTCCCTGCAGGACGTCCGCCTCATGGGCGGGCTTGACGGTGCATCTTCCCTCAACCTTCTGAAAAAGCTCCATGAAAGAGGTGAGCTTGACATGCGGTTCCATGTCTCTCTTCCAGGTGAAAAAACCGATGAAGCAGTGGCCCTGGGATTAAGGACCGGTATGGGGGATGACCGGCTCCGGCTCGGCCACCTCAAGTTTTTTGCCGACGGAGGCATGGGTGCCAGGACCGCCTGGATGATCGAATCTTATAATGATGCGGAATACGGCATGCCCCTGACCCCTGTGGACCGTATCAAAGCCGCGGTGGAAAAAGCCCATGCAGCGGGGCTCAGCGTTATGGTCCACTCCATCGGGGACCGGACCAACCGGGAGATCATCTCCATGTTCGAAGAAGTTGAAAACTCCTCGGATCAAGCCCCTTGGCTTGCTCACAGGATCGAACATCTCCAGATGGTCCGGCCGGAGGACCTGGACCGTCTTGCAGCGCTTTCAGGTGTGGTGGCTTCGTGCCAGCCCAACAACCTGAGCCTGGATATATCAATGATCGATCAGTGCGTGGGAGAGCGGGGCAGGTACACCTATCCCCTGCGGGAAATCCTTGACAGGGGCATTCCTCTTGTGCTCAGCTCTGATGCGCCTGTATGCGATCCGTATCCGATTGCCGGGATATATTCGGCTGTAACCCGCAAACGCATGGACCGGACACCTTCCGGCGGCTGGTACCCGGAACAGAGGCTGACGGTGGAGGAAGCGGTGAGGGGTTATACCCTGACACCTGCTGAAGAGTCCGGTTTCAAGGGAACCCTCGGCTGTGTTGCACCGGGAGGCTATGCTGACATGATCGTGCTTGACCGGGATATCCATTCCATCGCTCCCGAGGATATCCAGGAGGTCAAAATCGAAATGACCTTGTTTGACGGGCGCATTGTCCATGAAAGAGAATAGAAAGAAAGCGGACCCTGCTCTGCTGGAGGCGGTGTTCAACCTGTCGTCAGACGGGCTGATGATTTGTGACAAAAACGGTGTGATCCTGGAGCTGAACCGGACTGCGGAACGCCTCAACGGTTTCGGGGCCGACAGGATGGTGGGAAGGAACGTCCGCGCCCTTGTAAAGGAGGGGCACATCGACAGGTCGGTCACCCAGGAGGTGATCGAAACCCGGCGCCAGGTGAGTATTATTCAGTACGTGGCAAAATCCGGGTACAACCTTCTGGTTACAGGGACGCCGATGTTCGATAACAAAGGCAACCTTGCGTACGTGGTGGTGAATGAACGGGATATCACTCTTCTGGACAGCATGAAAAGGGAGCTTGAAAAGGTTAAAAAGGAGTCGGACCGGATAAGGGAGGAGCTTACCGACCTCAAGCTTCTCGAGCTTCGGCAGGGAAATATCGTCGCGGAGAGCGACGCCATGCGCCAGACCCTGCAGGTTGCGCTGAAACTTTCCCGGACCGGAGTTTCCAATATTCTCATCCAGGGTGAATCAGGCACCGGAAAGGGACTTTTGGCTAAATTCATCCACGAAAACAGCGCAAGGCGGAAGCAGTCGTTTATTCAGATCAACTGTGCCGCCCTTCCTGAAAACCTGCTGGAAGCGGAGCTGTTCGGATATGAAAAGGGTGCTTTCACAGGGGCCGCTGACCAGGGGAAGCCTGGGCTGATAGAGCTTGCCGCAGGCGGGACCCTTTTCCTCGATGAGATCGGTGAGATGCCCCTTTCCGTACAGGCCAAAATCCTCAAGTACCTGGATGACAAAAAGCTGATGCCTGTGGGTGGAACACGGTATAAAAAAGTGGACTGCACCCTTGTTGCAGCCACAAACCGGAATCTTGACAGGCTCACCAGGGAGCGCAGGTTCAGGCTGGACCTGTTCCACCGCCTGAATACCTTTACCCTGTCGATTCCTCCGCTGCGCGAAAGGCCCGAGGATATACTCGGTCTGGTAAGCCACCTGCTTGAGGAGTACAACAGAAAATACCGCAGAAACGGCAGGATAGGTCATGAGGCATTTGAAAAGCTCCAGGCCTATCCGTTTCCGGGCAATGTCAGGGAGCTGATGAATATCGTGAAAAAAGCAGTGGTCATGAGTGAACAGAGGAGCCTGGATGGTGTAATCACCGCTTCTCTGGGCGAGGGGGGCGGAACTTCCGGCATGGAGCTTCAAACCGGGAAAAAAGGGTTCAACCTCCAGTTGCGGATCGCCGCCCTTGAAAAGGAAATACTCGAGCAGGCCGCTGTTAAATGCGGTACAACAAGGCAGGCCGCTTCACTTCTCGGAGTCAGCCAGCCCACAGTGGTCAGGAAATTCAGGCAGCACGGCATTGCCTTGAAAAAAGATAAGTCTTGATTCAATTTTGAATCTAATTGTGTTCAGCAACTAAAGTGCGTTCAGGAAAAAACTCTTTTTTTGATTTGTTTTTGAATCAAAGCAGAACCCTGTATTTGCGGGGGGACTTCATTTTTTTGATTCGAATATGAATCATATGCTTGCCGGAGTTGGCAGCGGTGAGAGCCGGGTGAAATTGAAATATCGTTGAAAATCCAATGGTTGTGTTCTGTGTGCCGGCTGGCGGCATGAATGTTGCTACTGTGAAGATAAGTGCAATGATCGGTCTGCGAAATCAACACTAATCTGTTAAACGATAGGATTAACTTATGGAAGAAAAATCGTGGAAACCGTGGGCCCTGATGGCTCCGTCCCTGACGGCGGTGTTTTTCCTGCTGGTGGTCCCGGTCTGTTTCGTGGTGGTGTACAGCTTCTGGCTGCGGGCGCCTTCCGGCCAGGACATACCTGCCTTCCAGTTTGGAAACTATGCAAAGTTTTTTGCCGACTTTTTCTACCCGTCCCTTCTGATACGGACCATCCGGGTGGCAGTGGAAACAGTTCTGCTCTGTTTGATCATGGGGTACATCCCGGCCTACTTTTTTTACAGGACCGAGTCAAAGTTTAAGCCGGCCCTGATGATACTGGTGATGCTGCCTTTCTGGATCAGCTTTATCATAAGGACATTGAGCTGGATCAACATCCTTGGTGACTCCGGCCTTATCAACCACGTGTTCATGAAAATCGGCCTGATCGATGCCCCCCTTTCCATGCTGTACAATGAGGCGGCAGTGTTGATGGGACTTCTGCAGTATCTTCTTCCGTTCATGATCCTCAACATTTATGTGAGCCTGGAAGGTATAGACAAAAGCCTTGCAGAGGCTGCCAAAAGCCTGGGATGCACTGAATGGCAGGCGTTCCGGGAGATTACTCTGCCGCTCAGCCTGCCCGGGGTGAGTGCGGGATGCCTTCTGGTGTTCGTTCTGACATGCGGAACCTATCTTCCTCCCATGATACTTGGAGGACCGGATAATGACATGATCGCCAACCTTGTCTTCCAGAGGATCATCACCACCCTGGACTGGCCGTTCGGATGTGCAATCAGCACCATCCTTCTGATGCTGGTAGGGGCGATCGTGTATACCTACAACAAGTACATGGGAATCAACCAGATTTTTAAAACGCTGAGCAGCGGA
>JAWLES010000049.1:0-14213 GCA_041685935.1 Desulfobacteraceae bacterium
CTTGTGATGAATTATGCAGGCAAGTTTGATGAATACAAGGATATTAAAAACAGGATCGGAAAAATGGACCGTGTGACTAACGTTTCACCGCTCGTTTTTTCACAGGCGATGATCCGGGCAGGTAAAAGTTTTTCAGGGGTTATGCTCAGAGGTATTGATCCGGAAACCAAAACAAGTCTGATCCAGGGATTCAGTTCTTCAGAGCTGAAAAAGGTTCTCAATAAGGGAGTTTCAGGTTCCAAAGCTCCGGGGATCGTGCTCGGCAGGGAGCTTGCCCGTAAAATCGGGGCGGACAAAGGGGACGGGATTATTCTGGTCAGCCCTTCAGGGCTAATCTCCCCGGTGGGTCATGTCCCTTCCATGCGGCGCTTTAAAGTTACCGGCACTTTCAGTTCCGGAATGTATGAGTATGACAGTGCCATTGCGTACGTTCATATTGACGAGGCTTTACGCCATGAAGGCGGGAAGGGAATTTCAGCGCTCGGGATCTGGATTGATGATGTATTCAAGACAAAATCTTTTTCAGAAAAGAATTTGTCTTTTCTTGAGCCTCCTTTTTATGTTAATGACTGGATGGACATTAACAAGAGCCTTTTTTCAGCATTGAAGCTGGAAAAAACGGCAATGTTCATTATCCTGACCCTGATCATTCTTGTGGCGGCATTCAACATAGCAAGCGCACTGATCATGATGGTGATGGAAAAGACAAGGGACATTGCCGTACTCAAGGCCATGGGAGCAACAAACAGGGTTATAAGAAAGATATTTATGATAAAGGGAATGATCATCGGCCTGTCAGGCACTCTTCTGGGGACTTTTCTGGGAGTGGGGGTCTGTGTGCTTTTAACCCGGTACAAATTCATCCACCTTCCCGAAGCTTACCCGTTTTCAACCCTGCCTGTACAGCTCAACGCAGTTGATGTGACAGTTATTGCCGCCAGTGCCATGCTGATCTGCTTTTTTTCCACAATCTATCCGGCTGTTAAAGCATCAAAAATGAATCCTGTTGAGGCTTTGAGATATGGATGATCAGAGTGAAAACCTTCTTTTACTCAGGTCCATTTCAAAGGGCTTTCATGCAAAGACTGAAAAGATCGATATCCTGAATGATGCCCATCTGACTGTAAAAAAGGGTGAAACCATAGCGGTTGTGGGAGCATCCGGCATTGGCAAGTCCACTCTTTTAAACATCATCGGAACCATAGACCGGCCGGATAAAGGTCAGATTTATTTTAAAAAAAGCGACCTTCTTGCAATGAATGACGAGAAACTTGCCTTGTTTAGAAATTCCAGGGTGGGTTTTGTATTTCAGTTTCACCATCTTTTGTCAGGGTTTACCGCATTTGAAAATGTCATGATGCCGTGTATGATCGGCCGGAAAAACAAGAGAGATGTTGAAAAATCCGTTTGTGATATATTGGAAAGGGTCGGCTTGGAAAAAAGGGTTTACCACCGTGTGGAAGAGCTTTCCGGTGGAGAACAGCAGCGTGTTGCTCTTGCCCGGGCCCTGGTCAATCAGCCCGACATACTGCTTGCGGACGAGCCTACCGGAAATCTGGACAGGAAAAACAGCCGGTCCGTTCATGAACTTATGGACGAGTTGAACAAAGAAATGGGGATGACAGTTATTGTGGTAACACACAACAATGAGCTTGCAGATATAATGGAAAGAAAAGTAAGTATTGCAGACGGCAGGATAGTACCTGTTTCATCTTTTAAACAAAAATAGAAGAATAGGGCAGTGCCAATGACTATAAGGAGCTTGAAACTGATTTTTCTTCCCGCGACGTTGCTGACGCTTTTGCTGCCGGCTCTTGCCGGTGCTGATAACGATGTCAAAGTCGGGGTGTTCCCTTTTGCCGTTCATGCGGATAAAAAGATGGAGTATTTAAATGAGAAAATTCCCCTCATGGTAATTGATCATCTTAAAAAAGAAGGGGCGGAGAGTTTTTATATTGATGACCCGTCCGTGACACCGGATACGGATGCGGATAAACTGAAAAAACTGGGGATCAAATACGGTGCTGATTATTTGGTGTATGGCAGTATATTTTCAGCAGGAGGCGGCATCAGCATAGACACACGGATGGTAGGCGTTTACGAGGATGATATCGATCATACGTTTTATTCGGAAGCAAAGGGGATGGAAAATCTGTCCGGAGCCTCAAGGGAACTCTCTAAAAAAGTAACAAGTGAGATCTTCAAGAAAAAAATTATAGAATCCATTGAGGTTGAGGGTAATAAACGGATTGAAAGCGACGCTGTAATTCGGACCATAGAGACACAGGTCCGGGATGTCGTTAACAGTGAGCGCCTGTCGGATGATTTGAGCCGAATATATAAAATGGGATATTTTGAAGATGTGCGGGTATCCCAGGAGAACCTGGGTGCAGGGGTGAAAATCATCTTTAAGGTGGAGGAAAAACCTTCGGTCAGAAAGATCCTTTTTGAAAAAAATCATGTTTATGATAATGAAAAACTTAGGGAAGCCATACATACCAGTACGGGTTCCATTTTGAATGTTTTTAAAATCAAGGAGGATCTGAAAAGGATCGAGCATTTGTATAAAACCAAAAATTATCATAATTGCGAGATTTCCTATGAAGTGAATCAGTTAGAGCAAAACCAGGCGGATATTGTATTCCGGGTCGACGAGGGGGAAAAGCTTAAAATTGAGGATATTTCTTTTGAAGGTAATGAACATTTTGATGACAAAGACCTTAAAAAGAGAATGAAGACCAAGGAAAAGGGTTTTTTCCACTGGATCACCTCATCCGGCGACCTTGACCGGAACGAACTTGAGCGGGACGTTCTCAGGATCGAGTCCTTTTATAAGAATAACGGATATATTGACGCCAGGATATCCGAACCGGAAATAGAGTTTCAGGAAAAGAGCATTTCCATTTCATTCGAGGTTGAGGAGGGGACTCAGTTTAAAATCGGAAAGATTGATTTAAAAGGGGACCTTATTTTGCCTGAATCCGAGATTATGGAAAAGCTGGAGTTTAAAGAATCCGGCATGTACAACAGGGAACTTATCCGGAAGGGGGTTTTCGATCTTACTGATGCTTATGCCAACAAGGGATTTGCCAATGCCGACATCTCACCCGCCATTGACAAGGATGAGGAAAAGGGGGTTGTGGATATCACCCTTGTCATTAAAAAGGGATCTCCGGTCTATTTTGAAAGGGTTATGATCAGCGGAAATACAAAAACCCGGGACAAAGTCATCCGCAGGCAGCTCAAGGTATATGACAAGGGATTGTACAGCAAAAAGGACATTCAGCGGAGCATGCGGAACCTGAGACGGCTGGATTACTTTGAAGAAGTAGACCTTGAGCCTGTCAAGGGGAGCCGTGAAAACACAATGAACCTGAATGTTGATGTAAAAGAAAAATCAACCGGCGCCTTTACATTCGGAGGTGGATACAGCAGTGATACTGAGCTTTTCGGTCTTGTATCGGTCAGGGAGAAAAACTTGTTCGGAAGAGGGCAGGAGGCTGAAGTCAAGGCTGAAGTTTCAGATGAATCCAGCAAATTCATGCTCAGTTTTACAGAGCCATGGCTTTTTGATATCCCGTTGAGATCCGGAATAGAGCTGTATAACTGGGAGAAAGAGTATGATCACTATGATAAGGATTCAAAGGGAGGAGCCCTGAAATTCAGTTATCCTGTTTTTGATTATACCCGGGTAGGTATGAAATATGGATTCGAGGATTTTGAAATTTCAAATGTTGATGAAAAGTACACAAGCGTGGACAAGGGCACCTATGTTACCAGCAGTCTGATGCCTTTTATAAGCAGGGATTCCAGGGATCAGACGTTTGTTCCCACCGAAGGCTCTTTAAATAAAATTTCCGTTGAATATGCAGGCGGCCCCCTGGGAGGTGAAATAGATTTCATCAAATATTATGTGGAAACCGGATGGTATTTTCCTCTCTTCTGGAAATTGACCGGAGTACTGCATGCAGAGGGGGGATATCTGGATGATCAGACCGACGGAGATACCGATATCGACTACGAACGGTTTTATCTCGGCGGCATTAATTCCATAAGGGGGTTTGATTCAGGAGATATAGATGCGACTCCCAAGGGTCAGCTCGAAGAAAGAGGCGGAGAAAAGTATGTCCAGTTCAATGCGGAGATTACTTTTCCGCTTGCTGAAGACATGGGATTGACCGGGGTTGTATTTTACGACCAGGGGGATGTGTATAAGGATGGTGAAGATATTGATCTGGGAGACAATTTTTCAAGCTACGGTGCAGGCCTGAGATGGAAATCCCCCGTCGGACCGATAAGGATCGAATACGGACGCGTTCTTGAAGGACATGATGTGGAATCGAGTGGTTCAGGGCGATGGCAGTTTACTGTTGGAGCCTTTTTTTAAATCAGAACTGATACTTTTTTAGGAGGGAAGAATGAAAAATATTTTTGCTGTTACGTTCACAACCGTTTTGTTTGTTTGTCTGTTTTCCGTTGCCGGATATTCTTCGGATATATCCAAAATCGGGCTGGTGGACTTTCAACAGATTCTGAAGGAATCCAGTGCCGGAAAATCCGCCCGGCAGAAAATCAACAAGCGGGGCAAGGAACTTGAAACAAATCTCAAGGAGATGCAGGATAAAATCGAGGGGCTCAGGGAAAAGCTGGAAAAAGAGGCTCTTGTCATGAGCCAGGAGCAACGGGAGCAAAAACAAAGAGAGATTCGAATCAAGATCAATGATTTCAAGCAGAAGAATGAGCAGTACAAAGAAGACTTTAAGGAAATGAGGGAAGAGGTCATCAACAACATGCAGGAAGAGGTTTTCGGCCTGGCCAGGGAAATCGGTGAGGAACAGGAATATACACTTATTATTGAAAAAAGTGCTGCAGGTGTGCTCTATTCTTCGGATGCCATCGATATTACGGACGAGGTGATTTCCCGTTACAATGAAGACATCTCCGAGCTTGAGCAGTAGCGGTTTTATTTAATGCATCTTACTGTAAAAGAGATAGCACGGATAATAAACGCTGATATATCCGGCAACGAAAATCTTAAGATCAATGATGCGCAGTCTTTTGAGTCGGCTTCAGCCGAGGCCGTCACCTTTGCATCCGATGTTCGTTTTTTGAAAAAACTGAATTCAACCAACGCCGGTGCCGTGATTGTGCCGGATGATTTTTCCAAATTTTCTGATGAAACAGGGCCCGACCTTCCGGTTCTTTTGAAGGTTAAGGATCCCAAATACCACTTTTTTAAGATCCTGGCCCTGTTTTATCCGGAAAAACAATATCCCGGTTCGATATCGCGAACCGCCGTTATAGGCATGAACGTTACGCTGGGAAAGGATGTATACATCGGCCACAATGCCCTGATAGGCGGGAACACAATCATTGGGGACCGTACCGTAGTCATGCCGAACGTCTTCATCGGGGAGGACGTGTCCATTGGTGAGGACAGCGTGATAAAACCGAATGTCACCATAATGGAAAGATCCGAAATCGGCAGCAAGGTTATGATCCATTCCGGAACCGTAATAGGAAGTGACGGGTTCGGTTTCACCCCTCATGACAGCGAGCATGAAAAGATTCTTCATGCAGGATATGTCCGGATTGACGATCATGTTGAAATCGGTGCCTGCAATACCATTGACAGGGGGACTTTCGGCAGGACTCACATAATGGCGGGAGTAAAAACCGACAATCTGGTTCACATCGCCCACAACGTTATCATCGGGAAAAGGAGCCTCATTGTCGGACAGGCAGGGATTGCAGGAAGCGCGACCATCGGAGAAAACGTGATTATAGCAGGCAAGGCCGGTGTTTCAGGTCACCTGCATGTGGGAGACAATGCCATTGTGGGGCCGGGCGCAGGCGTGACAAGTAATGTCCAGGCCGGCAAAATTGTTTCCGGAATTCCTCAGATGCCCCATAAACTCTGGCTTAAAATTGCCAGAATCCTTCCGCGGCTGCCGGAGATGAGAAAAAAAATGGCAATGCTTGAAAAAAAAATAACCGAACTTGAACATAAGAAAGAGTAGAGATTACGGAGAACGTATGATTCATCCCACGGCAATTATTGATTCTTCGGCATGGATTGACAAAAATGTTTCAATCGGGCCTTATTCCATAATCAAAGGAGACGTCCGTATCGGGGCCGGAACCTCCATCGGCCCATATACCATCATTGATCAGTACGTCACCATAGAACCGGATTGCCGGATATTTCAGTATGCTTCAATCGGGGCCGCACCACAGGATTTGAAATTTCACGGAGAGGAGAGTTTTCTTAAAATCGGCAGGGGATCGATTATCCGCGAGTTTGTTACAATAAACAGAGGAACGCAGTTCGGTGGCGGTCATACGGAAATCGGAGAAGAAAACTACCTGATGGCCTATACCCACATCGCCCATGACTGTAAAACCGGAAAAAAAGTGATACTGGCTAACAACTCCACCCTGGCCGGACATATAGAGCTGGGTGACCATGTGACAGTGGGAGGGCTGGTGGCCATTCATCAGTTCGTTAAAATAGGGGATTATTCCTATATCGGAGGCAAATCAGCCGTGGTCAAGGATGTCCCGCCCTATGTGATTGCATCCGGTGACAGGGCCAGCCTTCACGGCCTGAACAGCGTTGGAATGAAACGTCATGATTTTTCCAAAACCGTTTTAAACGAACTTAAAAAGGCATACAGGATAGTATTCCGGATAGGGCTTACAGTGCAGCAGGCTGTGGAGAGGGTTGAGGCGGAAGTTGAACAGATACCCGAAGTTGTCAATTTTATGAATTTTATACAAAATTCCAGCAGAGGCGTGACCAGGTAATTCATGAAAATAGGGCTTATCGCAGGGGGAGGAGAGTTTCCAGGGCTGTTTGCAGGCAAAGCTTCCGAAAAGGGTTACGAAATATATGCTGCCGCATATATCAACGAGGCTGACAGCAAACTTTCAGAGTGTGTTCACGCCCTTGAATGGATACATCTCGGCCAGGTGAGCCGCCTTCTGAAATATTTCAAAAAAAACGGCATCCAGCAGGCTGTCATGCTGGGAACGGTTAAGAAAACCCGGATTTTTACGGATATAAAGCCTGATTTCAAAGCAGTTTCTTTTATAGCTTCACTGGGCAGAACCCATGACGACCAGATACTCACCGCTTTTGCCGATCTCCTTGAAAAAGAAGGAATCCGTGTTTTGCCCTCCACTTTCCTGATTCCGGAAATCGTCAACAAAAGGGGAGTCTGGACAAAAAGGAAGCCTTCTAAAACTGAAAAACACGATATCAGGGTAGGATGGCCCATTGCAAAGGAAATCGGCAGGTTTGACGTGGGACAGTGCATTGTTGTGGGAAATGGAAGCGTTCTTGCTGTTGAGGCTGTGGAAGGGACTGACGCCGCCATCAAGAGGGGGGCACAGCTTTCCGGGGGAACGGCGGTGGTTATCAAGGTTGCCAAGCCGGGCCAGGATCTTCGTTTCGACATGCCGACTTCGGGTTGCAAAACCGTTGAAACCATGCACAGATACGGCGCAACCGCACTCGTTCTTGAAGCGGAAAAGAGCATTTCCTTTGAACGCAACCGCATGATCGAACTAGCTGATCAGCATGATATCGCAATCCAGGCCATGAGCAGTAAAGACTTTCAAGGATGAGTTTTCCACACCGCAGACATATTATGGTTGTCACGGGGGAGCCGTCCGGAGATATGCATGCGGCAAATCTTGTCAGGGAACTTAAAAAAATTGACAATTCGGCTGAGTTTTCCGGTATAGGAGGAGAAGAGCTGAAGACCTGCGGTGTTGATCTTTTTTACAACATAAAAGATCTTTCAGCCATGGGTGTTACAGAAGTGGTTTTTCAGATAAAAAACATCAATAAGGCTTTTGCGCTATACAAGAAACGGTTGAAAAGCCGAAAGCCCGATCTTGTGATCCTGGTTGATTACCCCGGATTCAATCTCAAGGCTGCACAATATGCAAAACGCTTTTCCATAAAGGTTCTGTATTATATTTCCCCGAAAATATGGGCCTGGAAATACGGGCGGATAAAAAAAATAAAAAAGTTTGTTGACCATACATCCTTGATACTTCCGTTTGAAGAAAAGCTGTACAGGAAAGCTTCCGTTCCTGCAACATTTGTAGGACACCCGCTTTTGGACACCTTTTCACCACCGGATGGGAAACAGGAACACAAAAACCTCGGCAAAAAAAAAGTGATCGGTCTTTTACCGGGTTCCAGAAAATCCGAAATCAGTCAGCATCTCGAGATGATGTTGAAGGCGGCCTTGGCTGTGAAGGAAAAAAAGCCGGATACGGAATTTTTGTTGTCCGAAGCCAGGTGTGTTGATTTTGATAATTTTACTGATTTGCTGGAGAAGTACAACAGGCAGGATCTTTTCCGGATTGTCAAAGGTTCTCCGGAGTCCATTTTCCAACAATCGGATTTTCTGATCGCAGCATCTGGAACCGTTACCCTTGAAGCTGCAATTTATGCGGTTCCCATGATCATTGTTTACCGGATGTCGCCTGTAAGCCATGCGATTGCAAAACGTTTTGTAAAGGTAAAGTACGCAGGTCTCGCCAATATCATTGCAGGATGCGAGATTGTTCCCGAACTTATACAGGATGATGCGGAACCTGATAAAATTGCACAGAAGGTACTCTGTCTCATAGACGATGACAATCTTTCCCTGATGCGGCGGAATCTTCTGTCAATCAGGAATATGCTCGGCGGCCCAGGTGCTTCAAGGCGCACCGCCGAAATTGCCGTTCAGATGATGCACGGATAAATAAATAAACGGTTTAGCGTTGACAAAATTTTTTAGATATTTAAAATTAACTGTGTAATTTTTTTAAATTTTATATACACGAGGTATCTGGTTTAATTACATGACAGCCGACTTGACGTTACTTATAATCTGCCTTTTTCTGTCAGGCTTTTTTTCCTCTTCTGAAACAGCACTTTTTTCAATCAGCAAGATCAAGGCGCTTCACCTTGCAAAAGAAGGAGCGCGCCTGGACAAGCTCATACTGTCTATGAAAGAGGATTCCCACAAACTTCTGACCACTATTCTAATCGGCAACAATGTCGTCAATATTGCCGCTTCAGCACTTGCAACAGCCCTTGCAATCAAATTTTTCCAGTCCAACGCAGTGGGCATCGCAACAGGGGTTATGACGATGCTGATTCTCGTTTTCGGAGAAATATTTCCCAAATCATTTGCAACACATAATAAAATTCTTGTGGCAAGGATTGTGATTCTCCCAATATTCTGGCTTTCCAAAATATGCTCTCCTCTGATCTTTCTGCTCAATTTTATTCCAAGGGTTGTGGGCGCTTTTGACAAATCACCGAGGGTGACAGAGGATGAGTTGATGACCATGGTGGAAGTGGTTGAGGAAGAGGGGCAGATTAAAGAAGAGGAAAAAGAGTTTATTTCCAATATTTTCGAGTTTGATGATACAAGTGCTTCCGAAATCATGACGCCGAGGGCGGACATGTATGTCATCAATATTGAAGAGCAGATCGACATTGACGAGGTTATCAGGTCCGGTTACACGAGAATTCCTGTTATACAGGGCACTATAGATAATGTCATCGGTATTCTGAATATCAAGAATCTGTTTTCCGAGTTCCATAAAACCTGCAATCATAAAAAAAATGCAAACGAATCCGTGAATATTGAGGAGATAATGAGTCGGCCCAACTTCGTGCCCGGCTCTAAAAAACTGGATTCCCTTTTACAGCAGTTCAAGCAGCTGAAAAATCATATCGGTGTGGTGATCGATGAACATGGCGGAGTTTCAGGGATAGTGACACTTGAGGATGTGGTGGAAGAGCTTGTGGGCGACATAAGTGACGAAACAGACACAATGGACCCCGAGATTATCAAGATGAAGAGCGGAAAATGGCTTGTTTCAGGAAAGATCGGAATCGATGAAATCAACAAATATTTCAATTTTTCCATACCTGATTCCAACGATTATGACACATTTTCAGGTTTTGTACTGGACAAACTGGGCAGAATCCCCAAGGCGGGTGAAACCATAAAGGTGGATGATTTTACCGCGACAGTCAAGGAAAGGGATGGGAACCGCATTAAGAGTTTTGTTCTGAAAAATGAATCTGCATGGTAATAATTTTTTTTCATAAAATCCTTGACAATACTGAACAATATATATAATGAAAAGGAATCAACGGAAACACTTTTAAGGAACCGGACAAAGCAATGAGTAAGCACGGGATTACAGGCGGAAATTTTTTTTATTTTGGTTATTATTTTTATAATACCGATCTGCCTGTGGTGCGCTGACTCAAAATAAATATTCGGAAAGGCAAAAGCCGCAGCAGATTCAAGGTCGCTGCGGCTTTTTTTATGGGGCCGCAGGATCTGATCCTGCGGCCCCTGCTGTTTAATGACAACCGCTAAAGCAAAGGTGCTAAAACCGTAATGAATTCTACCGGGGAAAGCCTTGAACACAGGTTAAAAAAGTTAAGAGACGAGATTGACACAATTGATTCAAGGATTGTCGGGCTGATCAATGAAAGACTCAGGATCGGCAGGAAAATCGGAAAGATCAAACAGGAATCCGAAAGCAGCGTTTTTGACCCTTCAAGGGAAAGGCGGGTAATCGAAAAAATCACCCGGATAAATCAGGGACCGGCTGAAAATAAACTGCTTCGGTATATTTTCAACGTGATCATGATGGCAACCAAGGATATCCAGAAAACCCGCCTTGTAAGCTACCTCGGGCCTGAGGCATCATATTCCCATATTGCTTCACTCAACTATTTCAAGCATTCCGGAAATTTCATGGCCCAGCCCAATATTTATGAAGTGTTTAAGGACGTGAATAAAGGGGCCAGCCATTACGGGGTCATACCGGTTGAGAACACCATTGAAGGTGCGGTAACCCATACGCTTGATCTGTTCATGGAATTCGACGTTCGGATTTGCGGAGAGCAGTATGAACCTGTCTCTTATGATTTGATTTCCTGCACTGGAGAGACCGAACCGGTTGAAACCATTTACTGCCATCCCCAGGCGTATTCCCAGTGCAAGATGTGGATTCACCGCAAGTATCCGGATGCAAGGATAAAGGAGGTCAGCAGTACTGCACGGGCTGCTTCCATGGCGTCTGAGGATGAACGCTCCGCAGTTGTATCAGGCAGCCAGGCTGCACATATATACAATCTTCAGACTGTTGAATCCTCAATTGAGGATTATCCGGGCAACATTACCCGGTTCCTGGTGATATCAAGGGATATCATGGATAAAACCGGCAGGGACAAGACATCGATCATGTTTTCAACCTCTCATACCCCGGGTTCGCTGTTCAAGGCGCTTGAACCCCTTAATGAGGCCGGAGTTAATATGCTGAAGCTTGAATCCCGCCCTGCCAGGAACCACAACTGGAGTTACTGTTTTTTTATGGACATAGAGGGGCATACAAATGACCCTGACGTGAAAAAAACCCTGGATGCAATGGGGAACCTCTGCCTTTCCCTTACGATTCTGGGGTCTTACCCTGCATACAAAGAGGAGTTGATTTGAAAACCATCAATACCGGGACCGCGCTTTACTGCATTTTCGGTTCACCTGTGGGACACTCGAAAAGCCCTGCCATACATAATTGCCTGTTTGCCGAGCACGGGATAAATGCTGTCTACCTTGCCTTTGAACCGGAAAATATCACGGACGGTATAGCTGCAGTCCGTGCTTTAGGTATAAAAGGAGTCTCGGTTACCATTCCGTTCAAGGAGGAGGTCATTCGATACCTTGATGAAACAGACCCGCTTGCCGATCGAATCGGGGCTGTGAACACACTCGTCAATCAGCAGGGCTTTGTAAAAGGTTATAATACTGATTGTCACGGTGCCGTGGCTCCTTTAAAAAAATTCGGTATCCGTAACAAAAGAGTTGGTATTATCGGTGCCGGAGGTGCTGCCAGGGCAGCCGGTTTCGGCATTATAAGTGAAAAAGGTGATGTGACTGTTATCAACCGGTCTGTGCAAAATGGAGAAAAACTTGCAGATGACATTGGCTGCCCGTTTCTGAAAATAGAGGAGATTGAAAAAAAGAGGTTTGACATGCTGATCAATACAACCCCTGCAGGCATGTTTCCGAATACCGATGAAAGCCCGGTACCGGAAAATGTGTTCAGGCAGGGGATGGTTGTCATGGACATGGTATACAACCCTGTTCAGACAAAATTTCTTCTTCAGGCTGAAACAGGGGGATGTGTAACAATAAACGGCATTGAGATGTTCATACACCAGGGGGCGAAACAGTTTGAGCTCTGGTCCGGCATAACGCCGTCAATTGATAAACTCAGACAGACAATGACAAAAGAGATAATATAAATGAAAGCCATACAAAACAGAAACATCAGGGATGCTGAAGTAGATATCCCCGGTTCCAAAAGCATTTCCCACAGAATGCTGATCATGGCGGCGCTTTGTTCCGGCGAATCAGTGGTGAAAAATGTTTTGAACAGTGAAGACACGGAGCTGACGGTTTCCGCCCTGCAGCTGATGGGTGCGGTAATCCAAAAGACAGGAAACCGTGTATTGAGAATAAAGGGTTTTGGAGGGATGCCCGCTCCATGCGCCGATCAGATTTACCTTGGAAATTCAGGTACTTCAATGAGGCTTCTGGCATCCGTTGCCGCCCTTGGAAATACGGATTATGTGTTATGCGGCAATGCAAGAATGTGCGAACGCCCGATGTGCGAGCTGCTTAATGCTTTGAGCATGGCAGGAGCGAGCACCCGGTCCGGGAATAAAGAGGGCACACCTCCTGTTGTTATCAACGGCAAGGCATGTACCGGAGGAAGGGTTGACATCGACTGCTCCGTTTCCAGCCAGTATCTTTCAAGCCTTCTGATAGCAGGCGCAATCATGGATAAAGGTCTTGATGTTCAGGTGATCAACGGCCTTGTCTCGACACCGTATGTAAACCTGACCATTGATATCATGGAGAAGTTCCAGGTTCATGCGGAAAAACGGACTGCTCATGAATACAGTGTTGCCGGGAGGCAGAGCTACGTTCCGGGTGAATTTTCAGTTGAACCTGACCTTTCAAATGCAGGCTATTTCTGGATAGCAGGAGCGGTGACCGGTGCGGGGATCAAGGTGAGAAACGTGACTCCGGCCTCCCCTCAGGGTGATGTGAAGCTTGTTTATATTTTGAGGGACATGGGATGTACGCTTGATATTCAAGAAGACGGCATTACAGTGAGAGGGAACCGGCTGAAAGGTGTTGATGTGGACATGGGTGATATGCCGGATGCGGTTCCCGGACTTGCCGTTGCCGCCTCCTTTGCGGACGGGAAAACATCGATCAGGAACATAGGCCATTTGCGGAGCAAGGAGTGTGACAGAATCGAAGCCGTGGCAAGCCAGCTGGGGAAGATGGGAGTCAATGTCGAGACCGGAGAAGACTGGATGACAGTTCACGGCGGAAAGCCGCATAAAGCAGTGATTGAGACATTTGATGATCACAGAATCGCCATGGCTTTTGCTGTTGCAGGTCTTTCCGTACCAGGAGTCGTAATTGAAAACCAGAGGTGTGTGGCGAAATCGTTTCCATCTTTCTGGGAAATTTTCGATGCATTGTAAGGGGTGAGATGAAAATTTTTCTTGTGGGATACAGGGGCACCGGCAAAAGCACCGCTGGACTGCTTTTGTCCGGAATGCTCGGCTTTTCTTTCATTGATACTGACAGGGAGATTGAAAGGGAGTATCAACGATCCATCAGGGATATGGTGGACACAAAAGGGTGGGAGTATTTCCGGCAAGTTGAGAAATCCATGCTTTTTGATCTTGAGAAAACCGATAATGCAGTGATTGCCACAGGCGGCGGCATTGTCATTGATTCGGAAAACAGGGAGTTTCTGAATGCAAACGGGTTAACCTTCCGACTTTATGCAGACCCTGAAACCATGCTTTACCGGATCGGGAACGACACTGCCTCGGATGGATCAAGGCCGACTCTGACCGGAGAAGGCCCTGAATCCGAAATCAAGGCGGTATCAGCCCAAAGAGAGCCTTTGTATAAGGAGGTGGCGGACCATCAAATCAACACATCTGACAAAACACCGCAGCAGGTTGCAAAAACAATAAAACGGAGAATTGATAATGGCGGGTAGCAGTTTTGGAAAAGTGTTCAATATCACCACGTTCGGTGAATCCCATGGAAAAAGTACAGGTGTTGTAGTGCAGGGGTGCCCTCCGA
>JAWLES010000050.1:0-13914 GCA_041685935.1 Desulfobacteraceae bacterium
TTCTGCCACTCACCCTTGTATACCGTATCCGCACTCACCCATGAAAAATTCTCGTAACTGTCAACAAATGGATGCCCGGATGATCTTCCGATGCCGGTCACCCGATACCCCTCGGATAAAAGCCTTTCACACAGAAAAGTCCCCACAAATCCGGATGCGCCTGTTATGGTTACGGTTTTCATGTTTTTACTCCTTATAAGGGCCGGTACCGAAAAACCTCCGAACAAGCTGTTCAAAATCATCCTCGCTCATGAGCTTTTCCTGAACCACTGCCTCCTTTACTGTTATATTTCGTGAGAATGCCTTTTTGGCTATATCAGACGCCCTGTCATAACCGACCTCAGGCACCAGGCAAGTTGCCATGGCAAGGCTTTTTGACACGCTGGAGCTGCATTTCTCCCGGTTTGCCGTAATCCCGGAAACACACCTGTCCGCCAAAAGAGAGGAGGCACTTGTCAACAGCGCAATGGACTCAAGCAGATTGTGTGTAATCACCGGTATCATGGCATTGAGCTCAAAAGCCCCCATCTGTCCGGATAGTGCAACAGCCGTATCATTCCCCGTGACCTGCACGGCAGCCTGAATGACTGACTCCGGGATCACAGGATTAATCTTTCCCGGCATAATGGAAGAACCCGGCTGGAGTGACGGAAGATTGATCTCCCCTATGCCGCATCTGGGACCCGAAGCAAGCCACCTGATATCATTTGACATTTTAATCAGGCTTCCCGCATATGTCTTGAGGGCGCCGCTCAAATAAACAGCTGCATCTCTGGCTCCCTGAGCCTCGAACCCGTCCCCGGCCCGCATGAAATCGATACCCGTGCTGTCCGATATCAGCTCGATCACCTCCCGGGCAAAACCGTCAGGAGCGTTGACCCCGTTTCCCAGTACGGTTCCCCCGAGCGCAAGCTCCTTCATCCCTTCACAGGCTTTTTTTATCCTTTCAGCTCCAAGCTCTGCCTGCCGGGCAAAGGCGTGAAATTCCCGCCCCATAAAAATGGGCACCGCATCCTGAAGGTGCGTCCTGCCGATCTTCAGAACATCACTGAACCGCTCCCCCTTTTCGCCGAGCTTTTCACCGAGATGTTCAACAGCCGGCAGAAGTTCGGTTTCGATCATAACGCACGCCGCAATATGGAGCGCAGAGGGAATCACGTCATTGCTGGACTGGGCCTTGTTAACATGATCATTCGGATGAACCGGGTGCTTGCCCCCTTTTTCTCCGCTGATCAATTCGTTGGCCCTGGAAGCGATCACTTCGTTGACATTCATATTGGTGGATGTACCTGAACCGGTCTGGAAAATATCCAGGGGGAACTGATCATCCAGTTTTCCCTGGATAATCTCGCCGGACGCCCGGATCACCGCATCAGCAGTACGTTCATCAAGGGCTCCGATCTTTCGGTTAACAGTTGCACAAGATGACTTTATCAGGGCAACAGCCCTTATAAATCGGGAATCGAACCGGATCCCGCTCACCGGAAAATTATCAAGGGCTCTCAGAGTGGCAGCACCCCAGTAAGCCTCTTTAGGAACCTCAACATCTCCGAGTGCGTCTGTTTCAGTGCGTTTTCCATTGGTTTGTAATGCCATCACACCCCTCTTTCATTAAAAAACCCCTTCAGTCCCGCATCCGCAGGGAACTTTCAATCAGGCCGAAACTCAGGTTCACCTTTGCATACTTCTATGCAATCATGCAATCTGCATACCTTTCTATTATACAATCGTCCAGACTTGAGTTGAAAAAACCGGGAGAACCCTATTAAGAAAGAATTACTCAGCCGTTCCTCAGCCATCCTCAGCGGTTTCTTGGTTTTCAAAATTATCCGCCCTTCCAGGCAAGGCATTGAGAACCCCCTGGAAGAGAATTGCCAGGGGAATGGCAAAAAACACCCCCCAGAACCCCCAGATGCCGCCGAAAAAAAGGACTGCAACAATAATGGCGATGGGATGCAGATTGACCACTTCTGCGAACAGCAGCGGCACCAGAAGATTACCATCAAAAATCTGGATAATGCCGTAGGCCACAAGGGTCCATGCCAGTTCACCCGTCCAGCCGAACTGAAAATAGGCAACCAGGGCAACGGGAAAAGTCATCACGGCAGCGCCTATATAGGGGACAAGAACTGATATGCCGACAAGAAATCCAAGCAGCATCGAAAAGTTCAATCCCATGAAGGTGAAGGTAAGGTAGGTGACCCCCCAGACAAGGAGAATTTCCCAGAATTTACCGCGGAGAAAGTTACCAAGCTGGGTGTCCACCCCCAGCCACACCCTTGTGGCGAGCCCGCGCTCCCTGGGCAGATGACGCCGCATCCAGCCGAGGATAACTTCCTTGTCTTTAAGAAAAAAGAAAACCAGCAGAGGCACCAGAACCATGTAAACCACCAGGGTAATGATACCCACCACCGAAGACAGGATCTTGCCCAGCATGGTGTCTGCAAAGTTTCCCGCCTCTCTCCTGATCTGGTCTAAAACAATTTCGATTTCAGCTTCACTGAAAATGGCTGGATAGTGCTCAGGCAGGGTAAGAATCAGGCGCTGCCCTTCTCTGAGCATCGCCGGTATTTCCTGAAGCAGTTGGGTGGCCTGTCGGGTCAGTAGAGGGAAAAGGCCGAACAGCAGTGCCAGCATCACCAGAAAGAAAAGGGAGAAGACGGCGATCAGGGCAGGCATTCGCGGCAACCCTACCCGTTGCAAGGGCTGGATTATGCCATCGAGCAGATAGGATATAATAACACTGGCGATAACCGGGACCAGGTACTCACCGGCAAAGAGGATGGCAACAATACCGAATATCAGCAGCCCCGCAAGGATAACCACCTGAGGATCGGAAAAATATCTGCGGAACCACTCTTTTACCATATTTGTCATTGTATTCTTCCTTATACCATACCTTTCAGCCGTGTCCGACAGCCGGGGCCCAAATATCTCCGAAAGATAACACAACCGGAACCAGATTAATATATCATTGAAACATGTATTAGACAAGATCAAAACCGGGATCTTTCAAGCCGGACAACTGTAAATACCACCCCCGCCGGTTTCCTCAAAACCTGCGGAATGCAGTTGTTTTTTCATGCAATTATCCTGAACAGCGCATTTAAAACTTGACCGGGGCAGGTGAATCATATACGGAATATTCGAGACTTTTTTGGTACCTGACAGGTGATCTCAAACCGGAGACGTCACCTCAGTAAAACTGCAACCCGTATACACTGATGCAGGTTATTGTGACCTGCAGAGGCCGTTTAAAAGAACAAAGCCATGAATATATTCGGTGCCGCACTTACAATCACAGTAACTTTCATGCAGATATACGTATTCTGGCGCTCCTCCTCCCTGCCGATTGTAAAACGCCATATTCCCTCCTGGTTGTTCATTGCCGCAGGGGTTCTCCTGTGGATTATATTTTTTACCGGCCGGAGCTATGGACACAGAGGAACCGATATTTTTGCAAAAACCCTGGAATTGTGCGGCATGACCTGGATGGCTGTTGTATTTCTGCTGTTCTCTCTTGTATTCAGCGCAGACCTTTTAACCGGTTTCGGCGTAATCATGCCCCGGGCGAACACGTTTTTGCGGACCGCCGCCTTGGCTGCGGGCCTGATTCTGTCAGCTGCCGGAGTTTATCAGGGCATGCGCCAGCCCGTGGTCAGGCAATATGAGGTTACCATTCCCGGCCTTTCACTGCAGCATGACGGCAAAACGATCGTTGCATTAACCGACCTGCACATAGACTCGGAATTCAGGCAGCCATGGCTGAACAAGGTTGTCAGCCGCGTCCTCTCGCTTGAACCTGACCTCATCGTCCTTGCAGGAGATATTTTTGAAGGACACTTCGGCCCTGACGGAGAAATTCAAAACGAGTTCAGCCGCCTTAAAGCGCCCCTGGGAGTATGGGGGGTTCTGGGCAATCACGAATTCTACGGAGGCCTTCACAAAAAAGTCAGCGTTCTGGAACCTTCAGGTATCAGTTTTCTGCGGAACCAGTGGACCGAAGTTGCACCCGGTCTTATTCTGGCAGGGACTGATGACCTTTCGGTTGCCGGAAGTTTGGACAGGAAAAAGAAATTTTTACACAAAACACTGGCCGGAAGGCCGGAAGGGACTACCGTTCTGCTTTCCCACACGCCGGACGGGATCGAGACCGCCTGCGGCAAAGGAGTTGACCTTATGCTGTCCGGCCATACCCACGGCGGCCAGATATGGCCTTTCGGCTACCTGGTAAAGATCAGGTTCCCCTTCATGGCAGGACTGTACAAAATCGAAAATATGAACTTGATTGTCTCCAGGGGTGCCGGTACCTGGGGTGCACGCATGCGGCTGTGGCATCCCAACGAAATTGTTCAGATAGTACTGCATTCGGGAAAAACTGATAAAAACCATTGACCGGATCACCGTGAGCCGCTTTCTTCAGGGTCATTTGTCACAAACGCTTCATCTTCACTGATAAGCCCCATTGCAGCAGCCCTCTTGTACCATCGCTTCCTGGCCCAGTCTCTCATGTTGGCGACCCGGTCGGTTTCGTCAAGAATCTCGGAACCGATCAGTGTTTCCAGAATATCCTCCAGAGTCACGATTCCGACTGCATCACCATACTCCCCGACCACAAGCGCGATATGCTCCCTTCGGTCCAAAAACTGCTCAAACAGTTGAAACAGGCTCACCATTTCAGGGACCACAAACATTTCACGGCCCAGCTCCAGAAGAGACTCTTCTGACTCCCCCCTTGCCAGAGCCAGCAGAAGATCGTTTTTTAAAACGTAATACCGGATAAAGGGGACCTCGTTTCTCTGGAGAGGTATCCTTGAGACCTCTATTTTGCTGAGTCTGCCGGATGCTTCTCCCAAACTCATTTTCTCGGGAAGTGTTATGATCACAGGCCTGGGAGTCATGATGTCCTTGGCCTGCAGTGAACCGAACTTCATGAGGCTCTTCAGGATCAGGGATTCTTTTTCCAGAAAAAGCCCTTCCTCAAAGCCCATATCAGCCAGGGCACTTATTTCCTCCCTGCTGACCACATTCAGTTTCCGGTCTTTGGACAGTGTCCGGGTAATGATCTGAGACATGGCCACAAGCGGAGTCAGAAGAAAAATAAGCCCTCTTGCCATGATCACGGTAAAGGGGGTGAGCTGCTGCCAGTAAACCGCCCCAAGCGTCTTGGGAATAATTTCCGAGACCACCAGAATAAGAAAGGTCAGAACAGCCGATGTCACGCCCACATATCCGCTTCCGAACACTGCCACGGCCTGGGCTCCGACCCCGGCGGCCCCGACGGTATGCGCAATGGTATTGAGACTGAGTATCGCGGCAAGCGGCCGGTCGATATCGGTTTTCAGATCACGCAGCCTTCCGCCGAGGCGAGGCGAGCTTTCCTCGAGGGCGGCGGCAAATCCGGGGGTGACGGACAGAAGAACGGATTCCATGATCGAGCAGAGAAACGAAACACCGAGGGCCACAAAAAGATAAAACAAAAGAAGATGCATAAAAGGCGACTGTCCTTGAAAATAAAAAAAGTGGAATCCTTCAAACTATGCATCCCTTGTAATATGAAAAAGTAAACATGTCAATCAATGCGGGATTTTCAGCGAAGAGAGAACATATCCTCCACTTTTGTCTCAACCTTTGTGATATTTGAGACACACCCGTATCGATACAGTTGTGGTTGCCTGGCAAAACAGAGTATTCATGTTTTTTTCAAAAGCACAAACCCCCCGAGAAAGGCGGTAAACGGTGCCACGGTCACCAGGGCGAAACTGCCGACAAGGGTTTTCAGGACCTCGGCTGCCACGTAAACGATATTAAAGGTTGAGGAAAGCGGAATCCCCTGTGCCATGAATGCCATCAACAGGGTAATGAACCCCCCTGAATACGCAAGAAGCAGTGTGGTGGTCATGGTTCCGGCCACGGCCCTGCCCACGTTGAGGCCTGATTTTATCAACTCCACCCGGCTGATGGAGGGATGTTTCTCCACCACCTCGCTCATGCTGGCGGCAACATCCACGCCAAGATCCATGACTGCTCCGGAGCAGGCGATGAACACTCCTGCAATGTAGATCCTGGTCAGATCCAGGTGGCCGAATCCCGAATAGAGAAGGGTTTCCGCAAACGGCATAACCGCGCCGTGAAGATGGAGCGCCCCGGTGAAGTAATATGCCAGTCCGCAGCTGGTAAGGACACCTGCAAAACTTCCCCCGAATGCTGTGACCCCTTTCCGGCTCACCCCGGCCACAAGAAATATGATGGAGGCGCAAAGAGCCGCCGTGACCAAAAGTGTCACCAGAATCGGATCCCAACCTTTCAGCAGCGAAGGAATCATCACTTTCCAGATCATAAGGGCGGCAAACATAAAAGAAAGGAGCGCCCTGAGCCCTGTATACCCGCCGAAAGCAACCAACAGCAGAGCAAAAAGGCCCAGAAGAAAAAGCTCGATTCCGATCCTGTGATGCTCCTGGGGATTGACAAATACCACATCACCGTTCTTGTCAACCGTGAGTACCACAAAAACTTTATCCCCCTTTGAAAAAATCTTGTCCCGGTCCATCTGCCCCAAAAGCTGATTTTCCGTAACAAAAGTCTTCCCCTTGAAGGGTCCGTTTTCAATCTCAAGTGTCACCTGCTGTTCTCCGCTTTTGACCATGCCGTGTTGAACCACGTTTGCATTGTCAACCCCGATGATCTCTCCCTTGCACCGGACCGCCCGTCTGTCGACTTTTTTTTCAAATCCTGTGGGCAGAAAAAAGATCAACAGGCAGAGCAGCAGAAAGACAACCGCCAGAACCGCATCCCTGTTTCCTCTTAAAATATTGTGAATTTCATTCCCCATGAAGTTTTCCATTTCATAGATTTGTCTATTTCCGCCACATTGAAACAAGGCGGTACAGAGTGATTGAAAACACCGTACCGCCTTTTTCACAAAAGTTTAATCAGATATGATACACCCTTCAAACCGGACTAAAATCCCTTAAGGGCTTCCGCCGTATATTTTGCAGTTGTTCCCAGTTCCATTGTTTCCATTATTTTCAAAGCGATATCCGTGTTGTCGTACATTCCCTGAAACTTTTCACCTTCAATTCCCACTGCAGACGTGGTAACAGGCACACCTGTATGCTTGTAGGAAGTCCATGCGATTCCGCCCTTCTGATTAAGAATATGTGTCAGGGTAACGGTCAGGGGATCGTATCCCCCGTACATCACGTATGTTCCCGGATCGCCTGAATTGACTTCCTCTTTGTTCATGCTTCTCTGGTAGGCTTCGATGATCCGGGTGATTTCATGGTTGGCAAGCACCATCGGATCATCCGCGTCCCCTTTGAACTTAAGGCCGAAACAATCCGTAATTCGGGGCTTGATCTCTTCAAAACCCGGAGCGGGATCTTTTTCCTTGAATGAAGCCACAACCTCGTTGGTAAACTTTCTGAAAGAGACTTTCTGCCCTTTGAGAACCTCAAAACGGGTCTGGTATTTTGTGCCGGCAAACCCCAGGGTCATGCCGCCGCACTCGTGATCGCCCGTGACCACGATCAGTGTTTCGTCAGGATGCTTTTTGTAAAAATCATATGCCTTTTCAACTGCATTGTTGAACTCTATGGTGTCCTTGACTGCAGCGGCTGCATCGTTTGCATGGCAGGCCCAGTCGATTTTTCCGCCTTCCACCATCATAAAAAATCCGTTCTCATTGTCCAGAAGCTCGATTCCCTTTGCCGTGAACTCGGAAAGGGTAATGTCATTGCTTGTGGTGTCCATCTGGTAGGGGAGCGCACCTGAATTCTGAATCCATTCATTGGTTGCCAGAACCTTGCCGTCCGCCCGGGTCAATTTTTCAAATCCGGTTCTGTCCCTGACCACCTTGTATCCGCTTTTCCGGATCAGGTCCCAGGCATTGCCCTTGAAATCCGCGGCATTGTCTCTCTGGTTCTCCGGGTCTTTGATGGTTCCTCCGCCGAAGTAGTCAAACCCGCTTTCCGCAAGCGCCACATCAATATCGTAGTACTGCCCGCGCTTGGGGACATGGGCGTAAAAAGATGCAGGGGTAGCATGATCAATTGAGACACTTGACACAATCCCCACCTTCATACCGTTTTCCCTGGCCATTTCCGCCAGGGTTTTCACCGGTTTCAGATCCGGGTCCATCCCCACAACCCCGATCCTGGTCTTAATGCCGGATGCCATGGCCGTTCCTGCGGCAGCACTGCCGGTGATAAACCGGTCAGCAGCATGGGTGGTGGTGATACCCTGGTACGGGAAGGTGTCCACCAGAAGCTTTTGGCCCGTATACTCGTTTGCGGCACTCCGCTGGGGAATTCCCATACCGTCACCGATAAACAGAAATACATACCTTGGAGCTTTTGCAGCGGCTGATGAAACAAATGCCCCTATCAAAAGCATTGTCACGGAAAGGATAAAAAGTTTTTTAAATTGCCTGCTCTTTTTCAACATGATTTTTCTCCTTTGGGTTAGCGTTACTTTCACGCACCGTAACTATCCCAAACATGTTTCAAAAAGATGAAGCTGAGATTATACTTGTGTTAAACAAATGCAAATATTGAAAACCACTACCACGCCAGGCACACATGATCAACCCATATACATTATTCCCTGTACGGCGCAATGAGATGCAAGGTAATTTTGAGTCCTTTAAAACTGATGCCTTTATCGATTTAAAACACATCAATCAGATACCGCAAACGGCACGCAAATTGCTCTTAAAAAATCTATTCAAATTGTAAGGCCCGCAGCTTAAATGCTGTCAGGATAGTATTTTGTTTACAAAACCAAAATACTTTTAATAAAAGGATAAAATGAAAACAGGAAATGACAGATTGAAAAATAATAAAAAAAGGAGAAATAATGAAAAAATTCAGGGATTTTAAACTGGGAACAAAACTGATTTGCGTGTTTCTTGTTGCAGGTGTTGTTCCTCTGGCAGTACTGAGCTTTCTTGCGGTCAGCAACTCAGGCAAGGCCATTTCCGGGCAGGTGTTTAAAGAACTTGAAGCGGTAAGAGAGATAAAAAAGTATCAGATTGAGTCATTTTTTAAAGAGCAGGCGACCGATATCAATGTACTGGCTGAAATTCCTTTCACCGCCGAAGCCATAAAGGAAATGGATACGGCATTTGATAAGGAAGGCGGAGTAAAAGGCGGAAACTTCACCGGCGGAACCAAAGGAGAATATAAAGCTCCTGCATCTTACCGCAAAGTTCATGAAAAGTATTTTCCAATGTTCAAATACTACATGGAGCAGTACGGGTACTATGACATTTTTCTTATGTGCCCTGATCATGGAGATACTTTTTTTACAGTTACAAAGGAATCCGACTTCGGAAAAAGAGCAGGCAGAATAGATTCCTCTCTGAGGGATGTATGGAGGGCCGCAGCAAATCAGGGCAAAACAGCGATTTCCGACACCAGACCCTATGCTCCGTCCAATGATGCTCCGGCCCAGTTTGTTGCCGCGCCTGTAAAGGAAAACGGTGAAATAATAGGAGTTATTGCGCTGCAGCTTTCCATCAGGGAGATAAACAACATCATGCAGGAAAGAAGCGGAATGGGAAAAACAGGAGAAGCTTACCTGGTTGGACCGGACCATCTCATGCGGTCGGATTCCTACCTTGATCCTGATAATCACTCGGTAAAGGCCTCCTTTGAAAATCCTGCAGAGGGAAGAGTCGAGACAGAGGCTGCCGAACTTGCACTTTCAGGAGAAAGCGGGGAAAAAATCATTACAGACTATAACGGAAACACTGTTTTGTCTGCGTACACCCCTGTAAAATTCGGAAACACCACCTGGGCTCTTTTAACTGAGATTGACAAATCCGAAGCACTTGCGTCCATAAAAAAGCTGGAACTGGAGATTGCAATCATTACCCTTGCAGCTGTATTCTGCATTGTAATACTTGCACTGTTTTTCAGCCGATCAATCACCATCCCTGTCAGGAAAGGGGTTGAGATGGCCGGAGCCATGGCCAAGGGTGATCTAACCCAGACCTTGGACATCAGGCAGAAGGACGAGATCGGGGAACTAGCAGAATCATTGAATTCCATGTCAGGCAGCTTGAGAAAAATGTTTAAAGACATAGCCAACGGAATCCATACCCTGACTTCCTCGGCAACACAGCTGGCAACCGCTTCCGACCAGATCACCTCCAATTCGGAACAGACCGCGGACCGGTCGAGCAGCGTAGCCTCCGCAGCAGAGGAGATGAGCACCAACATGGGCAATGTGGCTGCAGCCACGGAACAGACTTCAAGCAACATCCAGATGATAGTTTCAGCTGCTGAAGAGATGTCAAGCACCATCAAGGAAATCGCTGACAATACGGCCAGGGGCAATGAAACCACCTCAGGAGCCGTGGAAAAGGCAAAAGATGTGTCGGTGAAAGTGGATAACCTGGGAAAAGCTGCTGAAGAGATCAGCAAGGTTACTGAAACCATTTCCGATATTTCAGAGCAGACCAACCTTCTGGCCTTGAACGCCACCATAGAGGCAGCCAGGGCTGGTGAGGCAGGCAAGGGATTTGCGGTGGTGGCCGGAGAGATAAAGGCGCTGGCCCAGCAGACCGCCGAAGCCACCCGGGATATCGGGGAAAAGATCATGGGGGTACAGGAGACCACTTCCGAATCGGTCTCCGCAATTGAGTCTATTGTGGACGTCATTAACGAAATTGATGAGATCGTAAGCACGGTGGCCACCTCAATCGAGGAGCAGTCCGCAACCACCAGGGAAATTTCAAACAATGTAAGCCAGGCCGCCTCCGGCGTACAGGAAGTGAATGAAAACGTGAACCAGACTTCCCAGGTGGCAGGAGAGGTAACCAGGGATGTGGCTGAAGTAAGCAGGGCCGCCGAAGAGATGAACACGGGCAGCTATCAGGTAAACGAGAGCGCAAAAGAGCTTTCAAAACTCTCTGAAGATCTCAATGAAATGGTGGCAAGGTTCAAACTGTGACATTATAAGCAAACAAAATGTCAAATCTGTTTTTTTAAACAGCTTGACAAAAGTATAACAATCTTTTAATGCTGGATTAAAAAAGTTTCAAGGTGCCGCACGGCTTAATAGGGAACGCCTGTGAAAATCAGGGACGGGCCCGCCGCTGTAATCGGGGACACGCACCGCACAAAGCCACTGTTAAAACCTAACGGGAAGGCGCGGCTGCAAGGATGATCCGAAAGTCAGAAGACCTGCCTTGAAACGGGCTATGTTTCCCCTGGACAGGAGACATTGCCGGATCCTGAGTAAAAAGGGACACCCCGGATCGGTTATCAAAACGGTCCGGGGTTTTTTTGTTTCCCGGACCAAAATCAATTTTCAACTTTTTTGGAGGGAAAATGAAAAAATCGAATCATTTCAAAGCTCATCCTTTTTTGCACGGGATATGTATCCTGGCATTCTTTACACTTTTACTGAGCCAGACGGCCCGGGCGGCTGATACCGATCCCGGAGAAGAGCCGGTGGTCATGGACCGCGTCATCGTATCCGTAACCCGGTCCGAAACTCCGGTTGAAAAAGCGGGCGGCAATTCGGTCACGGTGGTTGACGAGAAAGAGATTGAAACATCCAAAGCAGCCACTGCCAAAGAGATCCTTGATACCGTACCGGGCATCACCACCACATCCAACGGCGGTCCGGGCACCAAAACATCGGTTTTCATGCGGGGTGCGGATTCCAAGAATACTTTGATCATGATCGACGGCATCATGGTCAATGACCCGTCCGGCGCCAACCGGGACGCCAACCTTTCCGACATCAACGCTGACAACATTGAACGGATCGAGGTGATCCGGGGGGCCATGAGCGTGATGTACGGCAGCAACGCCACTGCAGGGGTCATCAACATCATCACCAAAAAAGGCAAGGGGAAGCCATCGTTCACTGCAAGCGCTGAAACCGGATCCTACGGAACGTTCAAGGAAACCGCAGGCGTATCCGGGGCCGTGGACCGCTTCGATTATTCAGCTTCCGCCTCCCGCACCGATATCGACGGGTTCTCCATTGCAGATGATGACAATGATGACATCCCCCACAATGGGAATACCGATGAAGAGGACGGGTACGGGAACACCACCCTGTCCGGAAAGGCCGGGATAGACCTGACGGACAACTTCCGGGTGTCCGGCGCGGTCCGGTACATCGATTCGGAATCCGAACTCGACGACACACACTCGCCCGACGGGTATTCCGGCGACAACTTTACAGGATGGCCTTCCACACCGAACCCGACCGGCCCGACCGACAAACGGATCGAATCCGAGCGGATTTTCGGGAAAATCATTGCTGAAAACTCATTCGGGAACGGTCTTTTCGATTCAAACCTGTCCTACAGATACTCAAACCATGACCGGAAGGCCTTTAACAACGACGGCACTGAAAATTACGACTATGACGGAACCGTGGACCATTACGCGTGGCACGGAGATCTCAATTTCGACACCCATACCCTCACGGTGGGGGCCGATTACATGGACGAGTCCATGGAAAGCAAAAGCTCCGGGATAGAAGAGGCGGAAGCAGACACACAAAGCGTGTGGGTCCAGGACCAGCTTTTCATCGGGGAAAGCGCCGTAGTAATTGCCGGCGTCCGATATGACGACCACGAAAAATTCGGCGGAAAGGCCACGTACCGCCTGGCCCCTTCATACACCTTTGAGAAGTACGACACCACGGTCAGGGCCAGCTTCGGGACCGGTTTCCGGTCCCCATCCCTGTACGAGCTGTATTCGTCCTACGGCAACACCGCTCTTGATCCGGAGGAGAGCACCGGATGGGACATCGGTGTTGAAAAAGGCTTCATTAATGATGAGTATACAGTCGGTGTCACCTACTTTGAAACCGATTATGAAGACAAGATCGAGTGGGTGATGACGGATACCATGACCTTTGACGGTGAGTATCGCAACCTTTCCGGCAAAACCGAAACCAGCGGTGTTGAATCTTTTATCAAATGGGCGCCATCGGACAAGCTCTCCTGCCGTCTTGACTACACCTACACGGAAACCAGGGACCCGGACGGAAAACGGCTGGTGAGAAGGCCGTATCACAAGGTGAACCTGCACACCAGGTACCGGTTCCTTGAAAAAGGTATTGTCAATGTAAGCGCCTCGTGGGTGGATGACCGCAAAGCTTCGGAATACGCATTTGACAGGAACGGAAACCCGGTGGGCACACTGAATGACTATTATCTTGTGAACCTTGCCGCCTCCTGGGATTTCAACAGGCATGTACAGTTGTATGCAAGGATTGACAACCTTCTGGACGAGTACTATGAAGAAGCATTCAGCTACGCCACGGCAGGGCTGTCCGGGTACATCGGCGTAAAACTGACATACTGATTGAAAGGAGAAACCTTTTGAAGATATTCAATCTGTTGAGTTCTTTGTTCATCGCTCTTTTGCTGTTTCATCCGCCCTGCCCGGCCGGGGAAATCACTTTCACCGATGATGGCGGAAAAAAGGTGACGATCCGGAAGGTGCCTGAAAGAGTTGTCTCGCTGGTGCCGTCGGCTACTGAAATCATCTTTGCCCTGGGCGCGGGTGAAGCGGTCAAGGGCATCACCTGCCACAGCGCACACCTTGAAAATGCATGGAAGAAAAAAGTGGTGGGCGGATATGTCCAGCCTTCCACAGAGGCGGTCCAGGCACTTGAACCGGATCTTGTATTTGTTTCCGGAATGCACCGGGGGCTTCGGGACACTCTTTGCGAAAATCAGGTTCCGACGGTTCAAATCGGGATTGATTCGGTTCCTCAAAGCCTTGGGACCATTGAACTTCTGGGCAGAATTTTTGACCGGGAAAAACAGGCAGCCCAAATAACCGCGTCCATACGGGAAAAAATGGATTTAATCGAGCGAAAGATCCGCTCCATTGCCCCGGAGGACAGGAAACGGGTGATGCGGCTCATGGGCCGGGA
>JAWLES010000051.1:0-13899 GCA_041685935.1 Desulfobacteraceae bacterium
CTGACCGCGGGGTATATTCTGGCTGTGAAGGGGCTGGGCGGCTTTCATCTTGCTGTTGATGCCTCTGACGAGCGTGCGGTGCAAAAATTGAGGCAACTGAAACAAAGACCTCACAAACCCCTGGCAGTCATGGCCGGATCAGTTGACCGGATTCTGCCGTATGTCCATGTAGACGAGGAGGAAAGCCGCATTCTGGAGTCTTTTCACAGGCCCATCGTATTGCTGGACAAAAGGAAAAATCCCGGGGAAAGTCCGGCACCCGCCCCTTCGGTTGCACCTGACAATCCCTGCCTCGGGGTGATGCTGCCGTATACCCCGCTTCATTTTCTTCTGCTGGAAAAAGGGCCTCCCGTGCTGGTGATGACCAGCGGAAACAGGACCGGAGAACCGCTCTCCATTGATAACGAGGATGCTCTGGACGCGTTCGGGGATCTGGCGGATTACTTTCTGGTACATAACCGGGATATCTGTTTTCGGGCAGATGATTCAATTGTCCGGGTCATGGCCGGGGAAAAGAGGTTTCTGCGCAGATCCAGGGGATACACACCTTTGCCTGTTTTCCTGAAAAATCCCATGCCAAGGGTGCTGGCATGCGGGGGAGGACTTAAAAGCACGGTTTGTATTACCAGGGAGAACCAGGCGGTTCTAAGCCAGCATATAGGAGATCTGGACAATGAAAAGGTTTATGATTTTTACAATAAAAGCGTGGATCATCTGAAGACCATTTTTGATACAGAGCCGGAAATCATAGCCCATGACATGCATCCGGGGTACATGAGCACTGATTATGCAGTAAACTGTGAAGGACTTGAAAAAGCTGCAGTGCAGCACCACCATGCTCACGCGGTCTCCTGCATGGCGGAGCACGGTCTGGAATCCGGGGTTGTCGCCGTGACCCTTGACGGAACAGGATACGGAACCGACGGCCGAATATGGGGCGGCGAGATCCTGGTATGTTCCACCGCAGGATTTGAACGCAAGGCTCACCTTGAATATATACCCATGCCCGGGGGAGATGCCGCAGTCAAAGAGCCGTGGCGAATGGCCGCGGCCTGGCTCGCCCGGGTGTTCGGCACCGGATTTTGTGACCTGGATATTCCGGTTGTCTCCGGGATCGAAAGAGAAAAACTTCTGTTTGTGAAACAGATGGTTGACAAGGGGCTCAATTCCCCCTTGACTTCCAGTACCGGCCGTCTGTTTGACGCAGTCTCCTCCATGCTCGGCATCCGGCATACAGTCACCTTTGAAAGCCAGGCTGCAATGGAGCTTGAAAACGCAGCGAACGGGATATCCTGTGAAACAGTGTATCCGTATGAAATTGACGACGGGCTTTCAGACGGTCCTCTGATCATCAGGGCGGCGCCGATGATAAAAGCTGTTGTCAAGGATCTTCTTGAAACACGGGATACCGGGCGGATCAGTGCAGACTTTCACGCCACTGTGGTGGAAATGTTTGTCACGGCAGCTGTTCGGGTGTGCACTGAAACCGGCATAAACAATGTTGTGCTTTCAGGAGGCGTTTTCTGCAACGCCCTGGTATTTGAAAGGATGATCAGCAGGCTTGAAAACCACGGACTGAATGTATATACCCACACCAAAGTGCCGTGCGGCGACGGGGGCATATCCCTGGGGCAGGCGGTGGTGGCCGGAACAATGAAAAGGAGCGGATGATGAGCTTGAAATATATCAGGGAATACAGGGACGGAACTCTTGCAAAAGGCCTTTTGGGGGAAATCGAACGCCTGGGAGTAAAGGACTGCAACTTCATGGAGGTATGCGGCACCCATACCATGTCCATTTTCCGGTACGGGATCAAGAATGTACTGCCGGATTCCATAAGACTGATGACAGGGCCCGGGTGCCCTGTGTGCGTCACCGCCCAGAAGGATATTGATGCTTTTATCACATTCGCCCGGGACAAGGAGTTTATCGTAAGCACTTTCGGGGATCTGATGAAAGTTCCCGGCAGCAGTTCGTCCCTCCAGCGGGAAAAATCGCAGGGAGCTGATGTAAGGATCGTGTACTCTGTGTTTGACTCCCTGAACATTGCATATGAAAATCCTGAAAAGCAGGTTGTTTTCTGCGCCGTGGGATTTGAAACCACTACTCCCACGGTTGCAGCCACGATTCTGGCGGCTTTGGAAAAAAAATGCGCGAATTTTTCCATTTATTCCGCACACAAGTTAACTCCCCCGGCGCTGGCCGCACTTATGGAAACTGACGGGGTGAAGATAGACGGGTTTATTCTGCCGGGGCACGTGTCCGTGATTACAGGTACACAAGGGTATGCAGATGTGTTCGAGAAGTATGGAATCCCGTCGGTCATCGCAGGATTCGAGCCGGTGGATATCCTCAAGGCCGTTCTCATGCTCTCAAAACAGGTTAAAGCAGGCAGGCCCGTGCTTGAAAATGCCTATGAACGTGCGGTTCTGCCGGAGGGGAACATCAGGGCCAGACAGGTAATGGATCAGGTCTTTACAGTGGAGAATTCCGTATGGAGAGGCATCGGGGAGATACCTGATTCCGGCATGGTACTGAAAGATGAATACAGAGCATTTGATGCGGCTGAAAAGTTCGGCATGGAGGTAAAAGAGGCGAAGGAACCGGCAGGATGCGCATGCGGCGCCATTCTCATGGGCCTTCAGACCCCTGAGGAATGCAGGTTGTACAACACCGCCTGCACACCAGAGCATCCGGTGGGACCGTGCATGGTTTCCAGCGAAGGGGCCTGCGCCGCCTATTACAAATACAAAAGATGATGCCAAATGAGGTGAAAGAAAGAATTACAAATAATAATGCCCTTTTGGGTTATTGACTGATGAAAGTTGCCGGCTGATACCGGTGCCATTGGACATACTTTCATACAAAAGGATTCGGAAGCAATGGAAGAGATAACACTGGATCACGGCAGCGGAGGGAAGGTTTCCCATGCCATGGTATCGGAGATGATCCTGCCGCTTTTTAAGAACAAGGCCCTTGACATGCTGGATGACGGCGCCCGTGTCTGCATGAACGGCACGGAAATAGCATTTTCAACAGATACATACGTGGTGGACCCGATTTTTTTTCCCGGCGGCAACATCGGAGACCTTGCAGTGAACGGCACGGTCAACGATGTTGCCATGTGCGGGGCAGATCCCATGTATATCAGCGCAGGCCTGATCATCGAGGAAGGGTTTCCTGAAAAAGACCTTGAAACCATCCTGTCCACAATGGCAAAGGCAGCCCGGAAAGCCGGGGTCGATATTGTCACAGGAGATACAAAGGTGGTTCCCAGGGGCAAGGCTGACAAAATATTTATCAATACCGCAGGTATCGGCCTTGTGCGGGAGGGTGTCAATGTTTCAGGAAGCAGGGCCAGGGAAGGTGACAAAATCATTATCAGCGGGTCCATTGCAGACCACGGCATCACCGTGCTGAGTGAACGTGAGGATTTGGGGCTGAAAACCGATATCAAAAGCGATTCCGCACCTTTAAACCATATGGTCGGGGCGATCCTTGACTCTTCGTGCAGGGTGAACGTGTTGCGGGATCCCACAAGGGGAGGGCTGGGAACGACCCTGAATGAAATCGCATCCCGGTCGAATGTCGGTATCCGGATCAAAGAGAAGGATATACCGATGAAGGATTCGGTGATTGGCGTGTGTGAACTTCTCGGGTTCGATCCTCTGTATATCGCTAACGAAGGCAAATTGATCACAGTGGTGCACAGGGAGGATGCGGACGAGGTTCTCGGTATTATGCGGCGGCATGAGTTCGGAGCGGATTCCGCAATTATAGGCGAAGTGGTCTCTGACAGTCCGGGAAGGGTTGTCATGGAGACCCTTATCGGGGGATCAAGGATCGTGGATATGCTCACAGGGGAACAGCTCCCGAGAATCTGTTGAAAGGGGGCTCATGAGCAGGGGGCATCTTGCGGTGCTTGCAGCGGCTGTTCTGTTCGGCACAACAGGCACAGCCCAGGTAATCGGGGCGGGAGAGGTCGCACCATGGGTTACCGGTGCGTTCAGGCTGATTGTCGGGGGACCGGTCCTGCTTTTGTTCAACCTTGTGCTGGTGCGCCGGAAACAGAAAACCTGCCCTGCTGGAAAACCTGGGACTGCTGTCTGGCTTATTCCCCTCTCCAGTGCAGGAGTGGTTCTGTTTCAGTTCTGTTTTTTCGAAGGTGTTTCAAGGACAGGGGTTGCCACGGGAACAATCGTTGCCATCGGCAGCTCCCCGATCATTGCAGGACTTTTGGGATTCATCTTTTTCAGGGAAAGACTGGATCTGAAATGGGCCTTTGCAACCGCTCTTTCCATTTCAGGGTGCAGTGTGCTGGTGCTGGCGTCCGGTGAAGTCAGCATCGACCGTATCGGAGTGCTGACTTCTCTTCTGGCCGGGCTCGGTTATGCGGTCTATGTGGTGACCAGCCGGGCGATCGTACGGACGGTTGCGCCGTCCAGCGCGGTTGCTGTTATCCTGTGCATCGGGGCTGTCTTCATGGTGCCGTTTCTAGTGTTTGCAGATCTGTCAGGGCTGTCAAATCCAGGGGTTGTTGCCACCCTGATTTACCTTGGAGTGTTTGCCACAGCTTTCAGCTACCTGCTTTTAGCCAAAGGCCTTGTCTCAATCGATGTTGCAGGCGCTTCGGTTCTGCTTCTGGCCGAGCCCGTGGTGGGAAGCCTTTTGGGAATATTTCTTCTGGATGAGCGTTTCACCCTGATCTCTGCTTCAGGTATTCTGCTTGTTCTTGCAGGATTCGTGGTTGTCTCGGTGAGAAATTCAGGCAGCCGCTCCAGCTCAATATCCGGGCCTGGAAAGGCCTGAGCGTCAGCAGAGCTTTTTATTTCAGAAGAGCCAGGATCTCTTTTTCAGCAGCTTTTACAAAAGAGGGAAAAGCCTTTTGAAGTTCAGGGGTGAAATCGGTTCCCCAGTCAATTTTTTCAGGCTCGATTCCAAGGACATGCAGTTCCGGTTTGTGTCCGGCAAGTTCGGCCATTTTCAAAGAATCGAGAAGATCTATATCATGCAGGGACAACGGCTGCTTTTCGTCCTTGCGAAGATTCTCCTCTTTGAGCCGGTAAATGGTTCCCGGTTCTTTTCCCGCCCTTACTATATCGAGCACAAGAATACTTTCATATTTTTCAAAGAGAAAAAAGATATCCTGGGTGAATGTACCGCCGTCGACAAAATCCACAAGGGATTCGTCCCATTCCTGATCCCAGAAATGCCTGACCGCATGAACCCCGATGCCTTCATCCATGAGCAGTATGTTTCCCACACCAAGTACCAGAAGTTTTTTCATAATATAATTTTTCTTTCCTGACCATTCATATAAAACGGGGATGGAAAGAAACCTTCCATCCCCGATAACGTTATGCCTTTCCCGGTTCTTTACAGCGGTACATCCACAACGGTTTCCTTACCGGTCTCTGCGTCCAGCACGTGGACGGCACAGCCCAGTCATGGATCATAGGCTCGTATGAGCCTTCCCACGTTAACCGGATTATTCGGGTCTGGCACCGGTACGCCGATCAGGGATTCCTCGATCGGGCCTCTTACCCCCTTGTCGTCCCTCGGGTTGGCGTTCCAGATTGTGGCTGAAGTGACCTGGTAGTTGCTGATTTTCTTGTCCTTGATGTCCACATAGTGCAGGAGCGCGCCGCGCGGAGCTTCCGTAAGCCCCAGTCCCTCGGATGAGCTCGGGATATCTGCGGGAACGAATGTCTCCTTGCCGGGCTTGGCTTCGCTGAGCCACTGCTCCACTGCGTTGGCGACCACAAGAGTCTCTTCGGCACGGGCCACATGGCGGCCCAGAATGGAGAATGCAGCATCCCCGATTTCCCTGATCTTTCTGACGCCCAGGGTTTCCTGGCCGGTTTTGGAAAGATCCGGGTTGGTGATCCACACCCTTGCCAGCGGACCTGCTTCATGGGGTTTGCCGTTGTATCTGGGCGCCTTGATGAAGCTGTAGGCCATTTCCTTTTCAGGATCAGGTACGGTTTTACCGTTGGTGGGGTTGAGGCCGGTGGTGGCGTTGTCAAAGAAGGAGTACTTGACATGTTCCTTGATTTTGGCCGGATCGAACGAATGATCCTTGCCGTCGGTGTAGGCGCCCGGTTTGAGAAGGGTGTTGCCTGCACTGTCCATGGGGAATACACCGAACGCTATACAGTTCTGGTGGCCTCTGCCGGATTTGAGCAGATCGCCGTACGGCCCTGCCAGAAGATAAACCAGCGGCAGGTATTTTTCCTGAATAAACTTTTTAACCTTTTTGAAACGCTCGGTATACATGTCCAGCGCTTCTCTCGTGGGTATCTCGGTTGATCCGCCAACAACAATTCCCTGTACATGGGGCATCTTCCCGCCGAGCAGGGCCACCATTTCGTGGCAGATCCTCCGGATTTCAAGGGCTTCCAGGTACTGGTTCACACCCACCTGGTTGGTTTCCTTGTCCAGCCGGACGTCGTTGTTTTTGTATCTGGGGATGAACGGGGCCACGTCGGGTCCGTTCACGTAATCGAGAGCCGCCAGGTGATAGAAATGAAGGATGTGGGACTGGAGAAAGTTGGCGCCGAGGATCAGGTTTCTGGCGATCCTTCCGTTTTCCGTCAGTTCCACGTCGAACGCGTCATCCAGTGCCAGTGCCGATGCTGTGGCATGGGCGGTCGGGCAAACTCCGCAGATCCTCTGGGTGATCTGGGTGGCATCTCTCGGGTCTCTTCCTTTGAGTATATTTTCAAAGCCGCGGAACATGCCGCCTGAGATTCTGGCATCCACGACTTTACCGCCGGCAACGTCCACTTCAGCTTTCAGGTGCCCTTCGAGCCTGGTGACAGGATCGATGGAAACTTTCACTTTTCTGCCGGATTCGGCGGTTTGTGCTCCTGGTTTACAGCCTGCCATATGAAAACCTCCTTGGTTTTATTATCTGTTTGCTGGTTATAAAGGCTCGTAGAAAGGTGACATGGCATCGGGGAAACCCGGTTCCACACATCCGATGCATACCGCGTTGTCCACACACCAGTTCATGCCGTTGTTCCACGGACGCTTATAACAGTCGGCATAGGTGTCCGGCCCCTTGCATCCGACATCCATACGGCAGCCCTTTGGATCGGAGAGACTTTTCGACATGATGAAGTTGTCATAATCTTCGAGCTTCGGGCAGTTCTCGTGGATATTGTTCCAGAAGAAAAGTTTCGGACGGCCGTAGGAATCCACTTCAGGAATACCCTTGGTCAGCAGGTGTGCCACAGACCCGACGATCCAGTCCGGATGGGGCGGGCAGCCGGGGATGTTGACGGTGGGTGTCTTGATGCCGGATTTTTTGAACACCTCGCCGACTCCTTTGGCTTCGGTCAGGTTGCCTTCCGCAGCAGGGATACCACCGTATGCGGCGCAGGTGCCCACAGCAAGAACACTTCCGGCTTTAGCACCAAGCTCTTTGGTCATATCGAGCATCGTGATATGTTTGTGTCCCATTTCACCCACGATGCAGTACTTGCCGTTCGCGGCCATGGGAATGGCGCCTTCCACAACGAGTGAAAATTTTCCTTTGTACTTTTCAGCAATGTGATAGAGATTTTCAAGCGCGATTTCCCCTTCGGCCGCCATCACTGTGGGATGGTACTGAAGGCTGATAATGTCCAGCAAGATCTTCTTGATGGACGGTTCCACACTGTTGAGCAGGGAAACCGAACATCCTGTGCAGCCCTGTCCCTGTATCCATAGAACGGGATGGTTTTCGAGCCCCTTTTCCATGGCGGATACAAGGGCCGGGTTGAACATCTGTGAAATACCGATTCCAGCGGCTGTTCCCGTCAGGGTCTTGAGAAATCCCCTCCTGGAAACGCCTTTTGGTTCCTGTTGCATCTCCGGCAACTTTTTGTCTTCTTTCACTGGCACCTCCTTGATGCTGTTTCATGTTAAACGCATTAACAAACATATATGCTGCTATCCTGATAGCATATAAAAATCCATACTTTCAACCGGATTAAACGCCGCGTTCTCAAATTTTTGCTTTTTTCTATCTTACACGAAAGTACTATAGTATACAAAAATTAAAGGTGTCAACAATTACTATGGAAAATTTCCATGATTGTGCAGACGGGCATTGATATTTTCGATTCAAGCGGGGTTTTGCTCAATCAGGCGGGAAAAGTAAAAATTCCGGTTATTTGTCATTTCAATGAAAAAAAACAGGGTGACGGTTTGACAAAAGAGTTCAGGTTTGGTAATGAGAAAGCTTTTCCTGAAAAAAGAATGGGTTAGTATTTTTAAATGGATACATAATAAAGGCTGCCGGGTTTGACTGCGGAAATTTACAAAAAAAATATACTGGTTTTCGGGTGCGGAAACACTTTGTTCGGCAACGACGGGTTCGGGCCCGAGGTTGTCCGGCACTACAAGGAGCATTGCAAATGCCCTGAATCCGCATTGATCCTGGATGCCGGCACAGGTATACGTGACTACATGTTCGACCTTCTCCTGCTGGAGGACAGGCCGGAGCATCTTTTCGTGATTGATGCGGTGACCGCGGAGGACAGAACCGAAGGGGAGATTTTCGAGATGAAAGTACCTGATGTGCCGAGAGAGAAACTGTCCGACTTTTCCCTTCACCAGTCTCCCTCTTCCAGCCTTCTGGGCGAGCTTGAAAGTCTCGGCGTCAATGTCAGGATATTCTGCGTTCATACGGATACGGTACCCAATGAAATCGACCCGGGACTGTCGGAAAAGGTCCGAAACGCGGTGGAAAAGACCTGCCGGGTGTTGGAAAGGGAGCTTTGCCGTTTATGAAGTGGATATAAGTTTCGGTCTGCCGCCGGAGTCTGCGCCGGCCGGGCCGTTTAATGATAATTTGAGGTAGTTGGATTAATTCTAAAATACAGTGAGGTGTTTATGGCGAACAAGCCTGTAGGTTCGGTTCTGCTGGCTGGAGGAGGTATTTCCGGTATCCAGGCGGCGCTGGATATGGCGGATTCAGGATACTATGTTTACCTTGTGGAGAAGAGTTCCGGGATCGGCGGAACCATGGCCCAGCTCGACAAGACGTTTCCCACCAATGACTGTGCCATGTGAATTCTTTCACCCAAGTTGGTTGAGTGCGGTCGGCACTTGAATATCGAGTTGTTGACGCTTTCGGAAATTGAAAGTGTTGAAGGTGAAAAAGGGGATTTCACGGTTACGGTCAAAAAGAATCCCAGATTCATTGACGAAGAAAAATGCATTGCCTGTGGTCTGTGCGCGGAAAAATGCCCCAGGAAAATCGATGACGAGTACAACGAGGGTCTGAACAAGCGGAAGGCTGCATATATCAAATACGGTCAGACCGTACCCCTGAAGTACGCCATTGATCCTGAAAACTGTATCTTTCAAACCAGGGGGAAATGCGGAGTCTGCCAGAAGGTCTGCCCCACTGGGGCCATCGATCATGAAATGAAGGCGGAATACGTCTCACTCAATGTGGGCGCGGTTGTTCTGTCTCCAGGGTTCAAGCCCTTTTCTCCCAGGGGAATCGATCATTACGGGTATGATGAAATACCGGATGTGATCACAAGCCTGGAGTACGAGCGGATGCTTTCCGCTTCAGGCCCCTACATGGGCCATATAAAGCGCCTGTCAGACGGCAGCGAACCGAAAAAGATCGCCTGGATCCAGTGCGTGGGCTCCAGGAACACCAACTGCTCTGACAACGGCCACTGTTCCAGCGTATGCTGCATGTATGCGATCAAGCAGGCGGTAATGACCCGGGATCACATAGAAGGAGGCGGCGGGGAACAGTCCATATTTTACATGGATATGCGTACGGACGGCAAAGAGTACGAAAGGTACTTTGAAGAGTCAAAGAACAAGGGCGTCCGCTACGAGAGGGCAAGACCGCATACCCTGCTGAAAGGGCCGGAAGGTGTGGGTGTGACCATGCAGTACACCACCGAATCCGGTGAGCAGACCGACGAGTATTTTGATCTGGTGGTGCTTTCAATCGGGCTTGAGGCACCTGAGGATGCAATGGATCTTGCCGCCAAATTCGGGTTCGATCTCACCAAATTCAAATTCGCGGAGACGTCAAGTTTTGACCCGGTCACAACAACCCGGGACGGGGTTTACGTAACCGGTGCCTTCCATTCACCCAAGGCGATTCCCCAGTCTGTTCTGGCAGCCTCCACTGCAGCGGCAGAAGTGGAAAAGGATCTTGTGGAATCCAGGGGGACGCTTGCACAGGAAAAGACATTCCCGCAGGAAACAGATATTACCGGCCAGGAGCCGAGAATAGGGGTGTTTGTCTGCTCGTGCGGAAGCAATATTGCAGGAGTTGTGGATGTAAAAGCCGTAACTGAATATGCAGCCGGGCTTGACGGAGTTGTTTTCACGGAAAACAACATGTTCACATGCTCCACGGACACCCAGGACCTGATTGCCGAAAAGATCAATGAAAAGGGTCTTAACCGGGTTGTGATTGCAGCCTGCACTCCGAGGACACACGAGCCGCTTTTCCAGGAAACGCTCCAGAGCACCGGTCTGAACAAGTACATGATCGAGATGGCCAATATCCGGAACCAGAACTCATGGGTTCACCCCAGCGAGCCGGAAAAAGCAACAGAAAAAGCCAAAGACCAGGTAAGGATGGCGGTTTCCAAGGTGCGGCACAACTACAGCCTCGAGGATATAGAGGTGAATGTCACCCGGCGCGCCCTTGTGGTCGGTGCCGGGCTTTCCGGCATGAGCGCGGCGTTGAACCTCGCGGGCCAGGGATATGAAACAGTTCTCATTGAAAAGGAAAAAACCGCAGGCGGAGTGGCCGCAGATCTTAATGAAACCGCACGCGGAGAAAAGATCCCGCAGAAGGTGCAAAAGCTTGCCGAAGAGATAGAGAGCAATGAGTTTGTGACCTTTTACCCCGGGACCATCCTGAACAGTGTGTCAGGCTCTGTGGGCAGTTTTACCGGCGAACTCCTCTCCGGTGATGACACCGGCACGGTTGAATTCGGCGTGTGCGTTCTGGCCACGGGGGCCCATGCCCACACCCCGGATGAATACCTGTACGGACAGGATGAAAGGGTAATGACTTCCCTTCAATTCGACGGTCTTGTCAAAAGCAGCCCGGAAGAGGTTAAAAACACCGGTTCCGCAGTGTTTATCCAGTGCGTGGGTTCCAGGGATGAAAACCGTCCCTACTGCAGCCGGGTCTGCTGCGTCCAGTCCGTGAAAAAGGCGGTGATGCTCAAAAAGATGAACCCGGAAATGGATGTGTTCATCCTGTACAGGGATATCCGCACCTACGGGGAAAACGAGGATCTGTACAAACAGGCCCGGGATCTCGGCGTGATTTTCATCCGGTACGATCTTGATAAAAAGCCTGTGGTGAAAAACAGCGGCGGCAGGCTGGAAGTGGAGGCGTTCGATCCCATTGTACAGCTCCCTGTGAGCATCAGCGCGGATCGGCTGATCCTTGCCACTGCGATCGTGCCCAATCCAGCTGATTCGTTCGTGAACATGTTCAAGTGCGGGGTGAATGCGGACGGATTTCTTACTGAAGCCCATCCGAAATTGAGGCCGGTGGATTCCAATGTGGACGGGGTTTTCCTGGCTGGAATGTGCCACTATCCCAAGCCGGTGGACGAGTCCATCGCCCAGGGCAGAGCGGCTGCTTCCAGGGCCTCCGTGATCCTGAGCAAGCAGCACCTGAAGCTGGATGCCATCAAGTCACATGTAACGCATAATTGTGACGGATGTGCTCTGTGCCTGGACATCTGCCCTTACAACGCCATCACACTCACCGAGTACGAGGAAAACGGGCGTACTCACAGGAGAATCCAGACTGACAAGGCGCTCTGCAAGGGATGCGGCATCTGCGCAGCCACCTGCCCCAAGGAAGGGGTTGTGGTTAACGGATTTACCAACAGACAGATCAAGGCACAGGTGGAAAGCCTCCTGAATTAAGCCTGAACAATAAAAGGGCAGCCGCCTGTGGCGCCGGAGCTTTGAAGGGCAAAGAGCCTTGCGGCTGCTTAAGATATAAGGAGAGATAATAAAATGTCAGATCGATTTGAACCGAAAATCATCGGGTTTCTCTGCAACTGGTGCGCATATGCGGGCGGAGACCTTGCAGGCGTGTCCAGGCTTTCGTACCCAACCAACATGAAAGCGATCCGGGTCATGTGCTCGGGCATGGTCCACCCGGACATCGTGGTGGACGCCTTTAAAAAAGGGGCGGACGGTGTTGCGGTAATGGGTTGACATCTCGGGGAATGTCATTACCAGGATGGTAATTACAAAGCACAATCCAGGGCCGACCTGATTCGAATCATGCTCGAGGATTTAGGGATAGACCCGCAGCGGTTCACCATAGAGTGGGTGTCAGGAGCGGAAGGCCCGAGATTCGCCAGCAAGGTGACCGAATTTACTGAACGGATAAAAGAACTGGGCCCCAACCGGTTTGGTGAAAAGGAGGTTGAAACATGCCTGTAAACGTGGCAAGTGACTGGCTGAATTCATGTTCGGGCTGTGAAATCGCAATCCTGAACCTGGGAGAGACCCTGCTCGAGCTTCTGCCCGAGCTGAACTTCGTGCATATCCCGGTCTTGATGGACCACAAGTACCACGGCCAGACCGGTGAGGAAAAGAAACTCGATATTCCGGAGGCCACAGTGGGCATCCTTTCCGGAGGCGTCAGGAACGAGGAGCACCTGGAAGTAGCACATGAGATGCGCAAAAAATGCGACGTGCTCATCGCACTCGGAACCTGCGCAACCCACGGGGGAATACCTGCGCTTATCAACTCGTATACCAATGAAGAGCTTCTGGACCGGTACTATAACACTGAAAGCACTGATTCAGAATACAGTGGCGCTGCCACACAGGGAGTGGCTCCCCTTCTGGACCGATGCTACGCCCTTGACGAGAAGATCGACGTGGATGTGTATCTGCCCGGATGCCCGCCCCACCCTGACCATATAGGGGCTGCGATCCTCGGGCTCCTCAAGGGAGAACCCGCTGATCTGCCGTTCCGTAGTGTCTGTGATACCTGCCCCACACAGCGTAAGGGCAAAGGGGAGGTAAAGGAAATCAAAAGAGGCGTGATCCGGCCGGAATTCGATCCTGAAAAGCAGGTCGCAGAGATGCGGTGCCTTCTTGAGCAGGGGTATCTCTGCATGGGCCCGGTGACGCGGGCCGGGTGTTCAGGCGCCGAAGGCGAGGCTCCCCGGTGTATCAATGCCCGCGTTCCCTGCAGGGGATGTTACGGGCCGGTACAGCAGGACGGAAACCAGCTTCTGGATATGCTCAATGCCCTTGTCAGCAACGGCATCGACATCAGCAAGCTGTCTGACAGGGATAATCTGTTACGGTTCTCAGGGGCTCACAACAGGCTTGTTCCAGGGAAAAACAGGAGATAACAAGTATGGGAAAGACATTGAATATAATGCCGCTTTCCAGGATCGAGGGCCACGCAAGCGTGGAGATCAACCTGGATGACAGCGGCAATGTGGATAAGGCAATCACCCATTTCAACAGCATCAGGGGATTTGAGAAGTACGTGGAAGGCAAGCCGGCGGAAGAGGTGACTCGCATTGTCACCAGGATCTGCGGCATCTGTCCCTGGCACCACCACCTGGCATCTGTCAAGGCGGTGGACGGCTGTTTTGATGCAAAAATAGCACCGGCCGGACACATGCTCAGGGAATGCATGCAGAACATGGCCCATATCAACGACAAAATCCTCCATTTTTATTTTCTGGCGGCTCCCGACTTCGTGATGGGACCGGGGGCCGACTATTCGGTGCGGAACGTCATCGGCATCGCAGGAGCTGCACCGGATCTGGCCAAACAGGTAATCCGTATGCGCCAGCTCGGCCAGATGATGATGGAAAAATTCGCAGGCAAGGTGATCCATCCCATTGCCGGCGTTCCGGGCGGGTT
>JAWLES010000052.1:0-13863 GCA_041685935.1 Desulfobacteraceae bacterium
GAGGTGGTGCCTCCTGTTAAAATGCCGCAGATTATGAGTGAAAATGAAGACGTGGCAGGATTTATGGTTGCAGAGCCCATTGCCACCAAAACCATTGTGAATGAAACCGGCAAGCTTGAGTTTCTGTCAGGAGAGCGGTGGGACAATCACCCCTGCTGTATAGTGGTGATGCAGAAGGATTTTATTGATCAGTATCCTGAAGCTGTGGAGGAGTTTGTTTCTCTTCTGGTGGATACAGGTGAGTACATAGAGGATGACAAAAATGCAGCTGCCGAAATTGCAGTGAATTTCCTTGATCCGGAGGGCAAGCTCGGGCTCAACCCCAAGGTGCTTAAAAATGTTTTTGCACAGCCCCATGCCATACGCTGGGACGGTCTGAATCCGGTTATAGAGGATCTGGAGACGATTCAGCGGTACATGCATGATGTGATGGAAATAGGAAAGATTATAGACCTTGAAAAGTTCGTCAATAAGACGTTCGCTGACAAGGTTTACGGATAGGCTGACTATTTGAGGACAATGACATGAAAATTACTGATCCCGATGTGATCAAAAACGGTGAAAAGGACCTGATCGAAGCGGTCAAGGAGGACATTGACTGGGATGCGGTAAAGGATGTGATCCGGGAACAGATGGAAATTACATCCTTAACCGCCGAGGGGGGCGGTATCCGTGTGCATGATAACCGGATCGCCTTTGCAATCGATTTCAGTGCCAGCCTGAAAGGCACCTTGATGTTTGACAGGGAGGGTAACTATATAGCCGGTGAGGCGCAGTCCGTAGAGCACCCGGAGACCCGGGGGGAGGATGTGCCCGCAAAAACCGGAGAACATCAGGGCGAAGAGTCTTCAGGGGGCACGGATCAGGATGGAGCCCATCCGCTCAATGAAGATATAGACGATATCCTCAAGGAGAGCAGGGAATTCTGGGAAAAGGGGGAGGAATCCTGATTTTCGTGCGGCTGTTTGTCTCCCGCCTTGGAAGAGTTTCATGACCTGCGGTATTCCGGGACAGAGAAAGGCGATAGGCATTACATCGGGCGGGCTCGACAGCATCCTGTCAGCCCTTGTGCTGAAAGACCAGGGGATCGAGGTGACATGGGTCGGCTTTGAAACCCCTTTTTTTTCATCCGAAGCCGCACTGAAGGCGGCTGAAAACCTTGATATCCCCATAATTATAAGAGATATAACCGACCGGTACCTTGAAATGCTCAAGGCGCCTCCGGCGGGATACGGCAGAAATATGAACCCGTGCATGGACTGCCATGCTCTCATGTTTGAACTTGCCGGGCTGGAGATGGATCAACAGGGAGCCTCTTTCCTTTTCAGCGGTGAGGTCGCGGGCCAGCGCCCAAAGTCACAGAACAAAAATTCCATGCGGTATGTGGAGAAGAATTCAGGCTTTGACGGGTATATTCTCAGGCCCCTGAGCGCCAAGCTCCTTCCGGAGACGGTACCGGAAAAATCCGGAATGGTTGACAGAGAAAGACTTTTAGGGATTTCCGGCCGATCCCGGTCCGAACAGATGTCTTTGGCCGAAAAGTTCGGGGTCACGGATTATCCGTCTCCGGCGGGCGGGTGTCTTCTCACGGACGTCAACTTTTCAAGGCGGTTGCGGGATTTGATGTTTGTTCAGAAGGAATTTGAAAAACGGGAACTTCATCTGTTGAAGCACGGCAGGCATTTCCGACTGGATGACCGGCATAAGGCCGTTGTGGGAAAAACGGAAGCGGATAACAACGCGATACTCGAGTATTATGACAGTACCAGTGATGTGCTGATCCGGCACGGTTCCAGGCCGGGGCCGGTGGTGCTGGTGCCCGGGCGGGCCGGCGGGGATGTGGTGGAAAAGGGCGCGTATCTTTGTGCCGCCTATACCAAGAAGATCCGCCGGGATGTTCCCGCCGACATAATGCTTGCCACTCCCTCCGGCCGGGAAACCATCCATGTTACCCCCATGTCGGAAGGTGAGTTTGGCAGCTTTAAAGAACAGGCCATGATCCGCTGATTTTTTACATGAAAGCAGTCAGGTCTTGGGTTTTATAAGACCTAACGACCCTGCATCATTCACCAAGCTTGGCCTTCAGCTGGCCGCATGCGGCTGAAATATCCCTGCCTTTGCTTTTCCGGGTTATGGCTGTAACATTCCTGTCCAGAAGAACCTGGAGAAAGGTGCTCACTTCATCCGGGGAAGGACTTCTGTACTCGGTTTTGTCGTTCTCGTTGAACGCAATCAGGTTGACCTTGGCCTTTATCGGGGCGATCATTCTGACAAGCCGCAAAGCATCCTCCCTTGTATCGTTGACGCCCTTGATCAGGATATACTCAAACGTGATTTTGTTCCTGGGCTTCATTTCATATTCCAGGCAGGCCTCAAGGAGATCCTTGATCCGATACGTCCTGTTGACGGGCATCAGCATGGAACGTGTTTTATCCTCGGTTGCGTTAAGGGAAACGGCAAGATTTACCGTGGTGTCCCTGCCGAGGTCTTTCATCCTGGGAACTATCCCTGCAGTGGATACGGTAACACGCCTGGGAGAGAATTTCAGGCCGAAATCTGTATCCGTTATGATGTGAATGGCTTTGACAACATTGTCGTAGTTGGCCAGCGGCTCTCCCATCCCCATGAAAACGATGTTGGACAAAAGATGGTCCCTGTTCCGGCAGGAGAGAATCTGTCTGACGTCCCTTATCTGGGAGATAATTTCGGATGCGGACAGGTTCCGTTTGAACCCTCCTTTTGCGGTTAGACAGAAGCTGCAGTTCTGGGCGCATCCGACCTGGGAAGAGATGCACAGTGTGAAATGGTCTTTTTCCGGGATTAGAACCGATTCTATATGGTTCCCGTCCGAAAGCCTGAACAGGAACTTTTGTGTCCCGTCAGCCGACTTTTCCGATTTTTCCAGTGCAAGTCTGGGTATGATGAAGGTCCTGGAGAGTGTTGCTCTAAGGTCCTTCCCGATATCCGTCATGTTCTCAAATCCGTCCGCATTCCGGATATAGATCCATTTGAAGATCTGCCTGGCCCTGAAAGGTTTTATGCTGTTATTTTCAAACCAGGCGGAAAGTTCCGGCCTGGAAAACTCTAGTATATCATGCATCTTGGTTGACTCCGGAATTTAATATTTGCTTGACATAACACGAAATTTATATTAATTTCAATAGATTTGATTAGATACTTTACGGGTGGTGACGGTTTTTTATGTTTGACAGTTTAAGTGACAAGCTGGATTCGGTATTCAAGAAGCTCAAAGGGCACGGGACCCTCAATGAGAAGAACATTGAGGAGGGGCTGAAACAGGTCCGCATGGCCCTGCTTGAAGCTGACGTGAATTTCAGGGTTACCAAGACCGTTGTTTCCGACATAAAAAAGAGGGCGCTCGGCCGGGAAGTAATGTCGAGCCTGACTCCGGGTCAGCAGGTCATCAAGATTGTTAACGAGGAATTCACCCGGATGATGGGCTCGGATCACGAAGGCCTGAACCTTTCGGGAAAAGGGCCCTGCTCCATAATGCTGGCGGGTCTCCAGGGGTCGGGGAAAACTACCACTGCCGGGAAGCTCGGACGGCTTTTATCAAAGGAAGGCAGGAAGCCTTTTATGGTTCCGGTGGACGTTTACCGGCCCGCAGCCATTGATCAGCTCAAAAAACTGGGAAGACAGCTGGACCTTCCGGTTTTTGATTCATCACCTGATATGGATCCTGTTGCCATATGTGAAAACGCCCGGAAAGAGGCTGTGGAAAAAGGGTATGACACTCTTCTTATAGATACGGCAGGGCGGCTTCATTTCAATGAAGAGCTGATGGCCGAGCTTGAAAAGATCAAATCGGGGATTAACCCGGCGGAAATTCTCCTTGTGGCGGATGCCATGACCGGTCAGGATGCCGTGAATATGGCTGCCGAGTTTGACAAGAGGCTTGATATCAGCGGCGTGATTCTCTCCAAGATGGACGGGGATGCCCGCGGCGGAGCTGCCTTGTCCATAAAAGCGGTTACCGGAAAACCCCTCAAATATATCGGTGTCGGTGAAAAGGCGAACGCGCTGGAACCTTTTTACCCGGAGAGGATGGCCTCCAGGATACTGGGGATGGGAGACACCCTCTCGTTTATTGAAAAGGCCCAGGAGGCTGTTGACGAAAAAGAGGCTGAAAAGCTTGAAAAGAAACTGAAAAAGAATGAGTTTACCCTTGAGGACTTCAGGGATCAGATGGTATCCGTCAGAAAAATGGGTTCCATTAAGGACCTTGTGGGTATGCTGCCCGGGGTTAACAAAAAGCAGCTCAAGGGGCTGAATGTAGATGACAGGGAGCTTGTCAAGATCGAGGCGATCATCAATTCCATGACCCCTTATGAGCGCAGGAAGCATGAAGTGATCAAGGCCGGAAGGAAACGGCGGATTGCAAACGGGAGCGGCACAACGGTTCAGGATGTAAACAAGCTTCTCAAAAGTTATACGCAGACGATGAAAATGGTGAAGAAGTTCAATAAAGGCGGCATGAAATCATTGCAGAACATGCTGCCGTTTTAAGGAGAAAGGATTGATATGGCGGTAAGAATCAGGCTGACAAGAAAAGGAACAAAGAAAAAACCTTTTTACAGGATTGTGGCGGCTGACGTGGAGGCACCCAGGGACGGACGGTTCATTGAAACGCTGGGGACGTATGATCCCATGGCGGAGCCGGCCAAAGTCACCCTGAAAGAAGAGAGGGTGAGCTATTGGCTGAAAGAGGGGGCAGAGCCCACAACAACCGTTAGAAGTCTTCTGAAAAAGCAGGGGGTCGGCTCTGCACCTGCATAGGTGAAAAATTGGCACCTCGTTTTTCCAATACCCCATAGAAAGGAGATGGCGTTATGAAAGAGCTGATTGAGTACATTGCCAAAGCATTGGTGGACAATCCGGATCAGGTGGAAGTTACCGAGGTTGAAGGAGGGCAGACTTCCGTCCTTGAATTGAAGGTGGCCAAAGAGGATCTGGGAAAGGTCATTGGAAAACAGGGTCGGTCCGCACGCGCCATGAGAACCATACTGAGTGCGGCTTCCACGAAGATGAAAAAGCGTACCGTTCTGGAGATAGTGGAATAGCCTGATGGCGGGAAAAACTCTGTTTACCATTGGGGAGGTAACCGGAGTTCACGGTATAGGCGGCAACCTTAAGGTCCGGTCGTTTGCCGGGTCAAAGGATGTCTACTCAAAGGACCGTTTTGTAATGCTCGAAAATAATGACGGTAACGGGGAGTGGTACTGCATTGAGAAGGCGTCCTTGCACAAGAAAGGTGTTCTTTTGTCCGTCAAAGGGGTTGAAGACAGGGATGCGGCTGAAACGTTTGTGGGATGTAAAATCCTTGTCAAAAGGGAGGATCTTGACCAGCCCGGGGATGATGCCTATTTCTGGGAAGACCTGATCGGGCTTGATGTCATGGATAAAGACAGGGGTTATGTCGGAAGAGTGGATAATATATTCAGTACGGGTGCGCATGATGTGCTCGTGGTGAAAAACGCCCGATCCGGCGGCGAGACTCTCGTACCTGCGGTTTTTCCGATCGTAGTCTCGGTTGATGTGGAAAACGGGGTTCTGGAAACAAGGCTTCCGGAAGGGTTGTGATGAATTTTAGCGTTTTGACTCTCTTTCCGGGGCTGCTGGAGACTTTTCTGCAGCACGGAGTAATCGGCAGGGCCATTGATGCGGGAGTGATTACAGGAAGGGTTGTGAATATCCGGGCCTTTTCAGCCGACCGGCACAATACGGTTGATGACAAGCCTTACGGCGGCGGTTGCGGTATGGTTATGAAGCCCGAACCCCTTGACGCAGCAGCAGAATTTGCAGTTAAAGAGACTCCCGGAGCAAAGGTGCTGCTGATGACTCCCCAGGGAAGCAGGTTTGACCAGAGAAAAGCTGAAGAACTCGCTTTTGAAAGAAAGGACCTGATTCTCATATGCGGAAGGTACGAGGGGATTGACGAGCGGGTCTGCGCAAAGCATGTGGATGAAGAGATCTCGGTGGGAGACTATGTCATGACAGGGGGAGAGGTTGCTGCCATGGCGGTGATTGAGGCTGTTGCCAGGCTGTTGCCCGGTGTGCTGGGCGGCAGGGAATCAGCCAGTGAGGATTCGTTTGTGGACGGACGCCTTGAGCACAATCATTATACCAGGCCGGAAGTGTTTGAAGGAGAGCCTGTGCCGGATGTTCTGCTTTCCGGAAACCATGGGCTGATATCCGGATGGAGGAGAAAGGACTCCCTGATCCGCACTTATATGAAAAGACCGGATCTGTTTGATCAAAAAAAACCCACTGAAGCGGAAAGGCTCGTGTTGAAACAGATCTGCCGGGAGCTGGAAGAGATTGCCGGAAAATGATCTGTACCTTGCACTGATTCATTTCCCGGTGATGAACAGGAAGGGTGAAAAAATCGGGTCGGCACTGACGACCATTGATCTTCATGACATTGCAAGGGCGGCTGTCACTTTCGGTGTCAAGGGCTTTTATGTGGTGACGCCTTTTGAGGACCAGCAGGAACTGGCCCTGAAGGTGATCGAACATTGGACCGACGGGGCCGGCAGCCTTGTAAACCCCGACCGCGGAAGCGCGCTCGGATTGATCAGGATCGCCGCATCTTTTGAAGATGTTTGTGAATCCATTCGAAAAGAGACCGGAAGGGATGTACTGCGGATTGCCACCAGTGCGGGCCGTAATGCTAATTCGGTTCCGGCGGAAAATATAAAAAAGGAGAGGAATGCATCCTGCGTGCTGGCATTCGGGACGGCGTGGGGACTTTCAAAGGATTTTGTCAACAGGTGTGATATGCTGCTGGAGCCCATAACAGGCAAAGGTGACTACAATCATCTTTCGGTACGGTCTGCGGTGTCCATATACCTGGACAGGATATGCAACGGTTTATAAAGCCATGGGCTTTGAATCAATATGAGGAGGTTGATATGTCAACGATTATAGAACAGATTGAAAAAGAGCAGATGCGGATGGATTTGCCCGAGTTCGGGACCGGGGATACGGTGAAAGTCCATGTGAAGATTAAAGAGGGTGAAAAGGAGAGAATCCAGGTTTTTAAGGGCGTGGTTATCAAGAAGACAAAAGGTATGGCAAACGCCCGGATAACGGTCAGGAAGATTTCCGACGGCATCGGTGTGGAAAGGGTTTTTCCGCTGTACTCACCATCCATTGATAAAATCGAAGTGGTCATGAGGGGCCGTGTCAGACGCTCCAAACTGTACTATCTGAGAAACCTGAGGGGCAAGGCGGCCAGAATCAGGGAAAAGCGTACTGCCTGATCCGGCTTTTGCCGACGGAACATGAGGCATTTTGAAAACCAGGCGTTTGAAAGCGGTTACCGGTTCGTGGCAGGTATTGATGAAGCCGGCAGGGGCCCCCTTGCCGGCCCTGTTGTCTCCGCCTCCGTAGTTCTGCCTTCCGGGTTTCTGGACCCTGGCGTGGTCGATTCCAAAAAAATTACTCCGGCAAAACGTGAAAAGCTGTACAGGAAGATACTGGACAGTGCAGTGTATGTGGCCACAGGAGTTGCGCACCATGATGAAATCGACGATGTGAACATTCTTAAGGCCTCTTTGAATTCCATGAAACGGTCTTGCCAAAACCTTGCCCGCAGGCCGGACTATCTGCTGATCGACGGCCGGTTCCGGATTGATATGGATATAGATCAGGTACCCCTTGTCAAGGGAGAATCCAGGAGCATCTCCATTGCAGCGGCTTCCATCGTGGCCAAAGTCACACGGGATCGGATGATGGCCGAACTCCACGAGAAGTACCCTGAATACGGTTTTGACAGGCATAAGGGATATCCCACCAGGGTTCACAGGGAAATCATATTGAAAATCGGGCCGTGCCCGGTTCACCGAAAGAGTTTTAAAGGTGTCAGGGAGGTCCTTGATGCCGAGTAGGGCACAGGTGAAAGGCGCGCAGGGGGAGGAGGAAGCCTGTTCCTTTCTCATGAGCCGGGGTTACAGGATCCTTGAAAAGAACTACACGATCAGGGGGGCTGAAGTTGACATCATTGCCAGGGACGGCCATACCGTATCCTTTATTGAGGTTAAAAAGCGGACGAGCCTGAGAAAGGGCAGACCTGCTGAATCAGTAACACCGGCGAAGCAGAAGAAAATTGCCACAGCTGCAATGCATTACCTGAAAAAAATGGGATGGTGCGATTTCCGGGTGAGGTTCGACGTGGTGGAAATTTTGCAGGGAGACAGCGGGACCGATATCCGCCTGATCAGAAATGCATTCGGAGCACCGGGGCAATGAATGCACAGGACCGCATGAGCGGGGTTCTATATGTGGTTGCCACTCCTTTGGGCAACATGGAGGATATCACCTTCAGGGCGGTGAGGATACTTGGCGAGGCTGACCTGATAGCGGCTGAGGATACCCGCCGGACCGGTAAGCTGCTGGCCAGGTATGATATCCGGAATGAACTGGTTTCATGCAACGAGTACAACGAGAAAAAGAGGACCGGCTTTCTCATTGAAAACCTTAAAGCCGGAAAATCCGTAGCCCTGGTTTCGGATGCCGGAACTCCCTGTGTCTCTGATCCGGGGTATGTGATTGTAAAAAAGGCTGCAGAAGAACAGATTCCGGTTATACCCATTCCCGGATGCAGTGCGGTCATCTCAGGCCTCAGCGTGTCAGGCCTTCCCACGGACTCGTTTTTGTTCCTGGGCTTTCTTCCCAAGAAAAAAGGCAGGCGGGAGCGGATTCTCTCCCAACTGGTACATAAAGAGGCAACCCTGGTATTTTACGAATCCCCCAACCGCATTCATTATCTCGTGGAGGAACTTTCCGGCATTATGGGAGCAAGACCGGCTGTTCTTGCAAGGGAGATGACTAAAATCCACGAGGAGTATATCCGGGGCGACCTGGATTCACTGCTGTCCGAACTGAAACAGAGGGGGCGGGTCAAGGGCGAGTGTGTTCTTTTCGTGGGAGGAATGCGGGGATCCAGCCCGGCTCCGTCGGATGCCGACCTGGATGAAGAGATCCTGGAGTGTCTCGACCGGGAGGACTGCAGGACATCAGCCGCTTCAAAGGAGATAGCAGACAGGTTTTCAATCCCCAGAAAGCAGGTATACCAGCGATTTATCGATCTGAAAAACGATAAAGAGTAAATGCGCTTCCGCTTTGAAATTCCCTTCATTTATTAAATAGTCCTTGACAAAATATCAGCTCTTCAATACTACTTTATAGTATATCAAACATACAGGGGCGGATAAGATCCTCTCCAGGAACTTACACCCGGTCCGGTGTTCCAGGCGGCTTTGTTCTCCGTTCGCGTATTGATAAATACTTGTCCCCCTTTGTTGATAAATGAAACAAGTGTTGTATCCATATGAAAGATAAATAATCTTGATTAATCAGACCGCTTTTCGGAGGTGCATCTATGCAGTTTAAAAAACGGTTGGAAGCTGGAGAATTTGCCTGTCTTGTTCAGGTTGAACCTCCCAAAGGGACAGATGTAAGTGTAATGCAGAACAGTGCGGTACAGGTCAAAGGGGTAGCGGACGCCTTCCTTATTCCAGAAATGGGCAATGCCGTCATGAGAATGAGTTCTCTTGGTGCGGCCCTTGTTCTCAGGGAGAAGGGACTGGATACCGTCATACAGGTTAACTGCAGGGACAGGAATCGTCTGGCGCTTCAGGGCGATCTTCTTGCGGCAGCCGCACTGGGAATTACTTCGGTGATGGCTGTCACCGGGGATGACCCTTCCTTCGGCGACCATCACAAGGCAAAGGCGGTTTATGATATTACCCACGAAGAGCTTCTCAAGGGAATCGGTTCCCTTGAGAAGGGGCGCGATATGGCGGGAGTGGAGCTTTCCGGCAGTGCCTCTTTTGTCAAAGGTTCGGTGATCAACACCTGTGTAAGGGGAGCGGACAGGCAGAATGAGCTGGACCGGATGAAGCAGATGATTGATCTCGGGGTTTCGTTCTTCGTGACCCAGCCGGTTTTTGAGTTCGAAATGACAGATGCCTTTAAAAATACAGCCGAAAAAAACGGTGTCAAGATTATCCCCACGGTGCTGCTTTTAAAATCCCTGGGCATGGCACGGTATATGTCGAGGAATATGGATTCGGTAAACCTGCCGGAGCAGGTTATTGAAAGAATACAGAAAGCCGGAGACAAGGTCAGGGAGTGCGCCGACATCGCCAAGGAGATGATAAAAGAGACAAGGCAGAAGGATTTTGGCGGTGTCAATGTTTCCTGTATGGGATGGGAACAGAAACTTCCTGAAATACTCGGGGTTATGGAAGGGCTAAAAGGTTAGGAGGAATTCGATATGACGTATCAACCAGGTTCCGATAACAGCACAACCGGTGCGGTAATGGTGCTGGGAGGCGGGATCGCCGGCATGCAGTCGGCGATTGATCTTGCCAATTCCGGCTACTATGTGTATCTCGTGGAGAAATCGTACGCCATCGGCGGAATGATGGCACAGCTTGACAAGACGTTTCCCACTAACGACTGCACCATGTGAGTGATCTCTCCCAAACTGGTCGAGGTCGGCCGGCATCTTAACATAGAGCTGCTCACCAATACGCAGGTGGAGGCCCTTGAAGGGGAAGAGGGAAATTTTACAGCCACCATAACGGAAAATCCGAGATACATTGATATAGATAAATGCACAAGCTGCGGAGAATGTGCAAAAGTCTGCCCGGTGGAAGTGCCGAGTGAGCATGACAAGGGACTGTCCATGCGCAGGGCTGCTTTCAAACAGTATGAACAGGCTATCCCGGGTGCCTACGGGATTTCCAAACGCTCCACAGCGCCCTGTAAGGCAACTTGTCCTGCACATGTGAGTATCCAGGGATTTGTGGCGCTTATGAACCAGGGAGAGTATGCCGAGGCACTGAAGCTGTTTAAGCGGGAACACCCGTTTCCGGGGTCATGCGGCCGCGTCTGCCACCACCCCTGCGAGGCGGAATGTACCAGGGGAGATCTGGACGAGCCTGTTGCCATCCAGCACCTTCACCGGTTCCTCTCTGATCTTGATCTTCATAAAGAAGAATCGTTTGTTCCCGAAATCGAGGAAAAGAGAGAGGAGAAGGTGGCCGTGGTGGGGTCGGGCCCGGCCGGGCTGTCTGCGGCATATTTTCTTGCGGTCAAGGGGTACACGGTAAAAGTCTTTGAAAAACTGCCTGTCAAGGGCGGCATGATGGCCGTGGGAATCCCTGAATACCGGCTTCCGAAAACTGAGCTTGAACGGGAGATTTCCATTATCGAAAAACTCGGGGTGGAAATAGAAACCGGTGTGGAATTCGGTGTGGATGTGAGCCTGGAAACCCTTGAAAAGGAAGGCTACAGTTCGGTTTTTGTGGCCACCGGCCTTCACGGCAGCCGCAGTCTGGGAATAGAAGGCGAAGGTCTTGAAAACGTTATGCCGGGTGTCGGGTTCCTGCGGGATGCGGCATTGGGGGACGCTCCTTCTTTAAGCGGCAAGGCGGTTGTCATAGGCGGCGGAAACGTGGCAGTGGACGTCGCGCTTACGGCAAAACGGCTGGGAGCCGAAGAGGTTTCCATGGTCTGTCTGGAAGCCCGGGATGAAATGCCGGCCTGGGATTACGAAGTTGAAGAGGCCCTGGAAGAGAATGTTGCCATCGTCAACAGCCTCGGCCCCAAAAAGTTTGTCGGCAAAAACGGCAGCCTTTCCGGGGTGGATTTTAAACGCTGCACCCGGGTGTTTGATGAACAGGGCCGGTTTAACCCCGCATACGATGAAAACGAGATCACCTCCATGGATGCGGATTATGTGATCGTGGCCATCGGCCAGATGGGTGAAATGGAATTCGCTGAAAAGGAATCCATTCCTGTCAGCAAAAAGGGCGGCCTTGAAGCGGATCCGGTGACCCTTCAGACATCGGTTCCCTGGGTGTTTGCCGGAGGAGACGCATTTTACGGCCCGAAATCGGTCGTGGATGCGGTTGCGTCCGGGAAAGAGGCGGCTGAAAGCATTCACCGGTTTATCCGGGGCGAGGACCTTGACGCAGGCAGGGAAAAATCGTACGAGTTTGAAAAGCCGGAAATCGGGGAAACTCCCTTCAAAAAGCGGGTAGCCCCCCAAAAGCTTGATGTGGAGGAGAGGGCCGGCAATTTCAATGAAATCACATACGGCCTTTCCGGGGCCGAGATAGCAGAGGAGGTGACAAGGTGTCTTTCCTGCGGGGTCTGCTCGGAGTGCTACCGGTGCGTGGATGCCTGCCTTGCAGAAGCAATCGACCATGAGGCCCGGGCCGTTCAAAGGGAAATCAACGTTGGGTCGGTTATTCTGGCGCCGGGAAGCCGGCCGTTCGACCCGTCCGATCTTGACGATACCTACATGTACAAGCGGTCCGAAAATGTTTTGACCAGTCTTGAATTCGAGAGAATCCTGAGTGCAGGCGGACCAACCATGGGACACCTTGTAAGGCCGTCCGATGAAAAGGAGCCGGAAAAAATAGCCTGGCTGCAGTGTGTCGGTTCCAGGGATACCAACCGCTGCAATAACGGTTACTGCTCCTCCGTATGCTGCATGTATGCAATAAAGGATGCAATGATTGCCAAGGAGCACTCGGAGCATGAGCTGGACTGTGCCATCTTTAACATGGATATCCGGACATTCGGAAAAGATTATGAAAAATATTATCTGCGGGGAAGGGACGAATCCGGAATCAGGTTTATCCGTTCAAGGATTCACAGCATTGACGAGGTCAGGGAAACAGGAAACCTTATGCTCAGCTATGTTGACGAAGCAGGGGAGATTCACAACGAGGAGTTTGATATGGTTGTCCTGTCGGTGGGGCTGGAAATTCCTGAAGAGACAGCCGAACTTGCCGGTAAAATAGGGGTTGACCTCAATGAGTACAACTTTGCCAAAACATCGCCGCTCTCCCCACTTGAAACTTCCAGGCCGGGAGTTTTTGCGTCAGGGGTTTTCCAGGGCCCCAAGGATATTCCCTCCTCTGTGACGGAATCCTGCGGCGCTGCCTGTGCAGCCGGAATCAAGCTGGCATCTGCAAGAAACACCCTCACAAAAAGTGTTGAAATGCCGGAGGAGCGGGATGTCAGCATGGAGGAGCCGAGGATAGGCGTATTCGTATGCAGGTGCGGCATAAACATCGCCGGTGTGGTGGATGTGGACGAGGTGGTGGAATACACAAAGGGACTTCCCGGTGTGGTTTTTACCGGAGACAACCTGTTTACATGCTCCCAGGACGCCCAGGACCAGATAAAGGAGATTATTGACGAGCACCGCCTGAACCGGGTGGTGGTCGCCTCCTGCACCCCAAAGACCCATGAGCCCATCTTCATGGATACCATGGAAAAGAGCGGGCTGAACAAGTATCTGTTTGAGATGGCCAACATCAGAAACCAGAATTCGTGGATGCATTTCCATGAACCTGAAAAGGCCACTTTGAAGGCAAAGGACCTGATACGGATGGCGGTCAGCAGGTCTGCCCGGCTCAAACCCCTTCACGAAAAGCGGATTCCCATCACCGAGCGCGCCCTTGTCATCGGCGGCGGCGTGGCCGGCATGACCGCGGCCCGGGGGCTTGCGGACCAGGGATTTGAAGTGGTTCTTGTGGAAAGGGAGAAACAGCTCGGAGGCCTTTGCAACAAGCTTTCCAAAACAATCGAGGGGGATGATATCAGGGAGAATGTGCAAAAGCTTGCCGAATATGTGGAGAATCATGAAAAAATCCAGGTGCTCAAGCAGGCCCTGATCGTAAATTTTTCGGGATACAAGGGGAATTTTAAAACCGAAGTTCTGGTGGGTCCGGGAATGTATGAACGGAAAGTGGACCACGGGGTGATGATAATCGCCACAGGTGCCGATGAATATTCTCCCGTGGAGTACAGGTATGC
>JAWLES010000053.1:0-13716 GCA_041685935.1 Desulfobacteraceae bacterium
GATCGTGCATGCCATTGAACAGGCGGTTGATTCAGGTGTGAACGGCAGTCTTTCATGGTTTGAAGAGCTGTCTGAAAGGGCGGGCCGGATTCTCTGGCTTGGCGACAATACAGGGGAAATAGTTCTGGACAGGCTCCTTCTGGATCAAATGGACAGGTCAAAAGTGGTGTATGCGGTGCGTGGAAACCCCATTCTGAATGACGCCACTTACGAGGATGCGGTTTACACCGGGATCACCGATGTTGTTGAAGTGATCGACAATGGGTCTGATTTGCCGGGAACACTTTTTGACAAGTGTTCCGACCGGTTCCGGGAGGAATATGAAAGTGCGGATCTGATTATTTCAAAAGGTCAGGGCAATTATGAGACACTGCCGCACAATGATGAGAGAATAGTGTTTCTTTTTAAAGTCAAGTGCGATGTTGTGGCCCGGGAATCCGCCCGCCCCGAGGGTGAGAGCGCGGTTCTTTCGCACTCCGGTGTTCATGCCCGCCCGGATTTCCAGCCGTAGCCGGGACAGGAGTTATTTCCTGTAGCGGGTCGGGTCCTTGATGCCTGCCTCATGAAACCCTTTTTTCCGATGGAGGCAGGAGTCGCATTGTCCGCAGGCTGCTCCTGATTCGTCCGCATCGTAACAGCTTACTGTTAGCCCGTAATCAAGCCCCAGGGTGTGACCTGTTTTTATGATTCCGGCCTTGGAAAGGTCAATCAGAGGGGTTTGAATCTTTAATACGGTATCCCCGGTGACCCCGGCTTTTGTGGCAAGATTGGCCATTTTTTCAAAGGCCTGTATGTATTCGGGCCTGCAGTCGGGGTATCCGCTGTAATCAATGGCGGTCACCCCGATAAAGATGGAGTCTGATTTAAGTACTTCCGCCCATGCAAGTGCGTAGGAGAGAAATATGGTGTTCCTGGCGGGAACGTAGGTCACCGGGATTTCATCAATATTCGCGATATCCTCAACACTGTTGTTTTTGGGAATCTCGATATCGTCCGTAAGCGCTGATCCGCCGATGTCTGCCAGGTCAACCCGGACAATCCTGTGGTCATCCGCCCTGAGGGCTTCAGCCACTTTTCCAGCCGCTTCAAGTTCCGAGACGTGCCTCTGTCCGTATGAAAAGCTCATGCAGTAAATCCGGTAGCCTGATGAGACGGCAATGGCTGCAGCGGTTGATGAATCAATCCCGCCGCTTAAAAGAACCACGGCTTTTTCGGTCATGGGTTATACTCCTCTTTTATCACTGTTCCATATAACTTTGTGCAGCTGCATTGAAAGCCTTGCATCAAGGCGGTCCTTGAGAATCCACGATGCGAGTTTTTCAGGATCGAGCCTGTTGAATACAGGGGAAAGGTGAGTTTTCTCTTTAGGCACTTCAGGCGCCCTTTTTTCAAGAATAAAAGATTTTGCGTATTCGAAGTCTTCCCTGTCGCCTACTACAAATTTTATTTCATCAGAGCCTGACAACAGAGGCAGGTTTTCAGCGCGATTCCGGTGGGCTTCGCCGCTGGACGGGCATTTTATATCAACAATCTTGATGCACTCGGCAGGAACCGCCTGAAGGCTCAGGCTTCCATTGGTTTCCAGCAGAACGGTATATCCGTTTTCTATCAAAATGGCTATCAGGTGTATCGTGTTCTGCTGAATAAGGGGCTCTCCACCGGTTATTTCAACCAGGGCGCAGCGGTATGAACGGATTTTGTCCAGGATGGTGTTCACGGGAATGGGGGTTGATTCAGTCCTGGCATATTCGGTGTCACAGTAGGAACAGTTAAGGTTGCACCCGGCAAGTCTTACAAAAATACATGGAAGACCGGAAAAAGTGGATTCTCCCTGGAGACTGAAGAAGATTTCACAGATATTGAGGGTCACCTAACTCTCCCAATAGGCGGACCCGCATCCCGGGCTTTCAAATACTATGACCTTGGACACTTTGATATGTTCGGTGTTGAACATTTTTTCAAGTTCCTTGTAAAGAAATTTTGCAATATTTTCCGAGGTGGGGTTGATTGCGCCGAATTCCGCAAGCTCGTTGAGATTGGTGTGATCGAGTTTGTCAAGTATTTGTCTGAGAGCTTTTTTAACATCCCGGAAATCGATACTGATTCCGAGCTGGTTTAACCTGCCGCACTGGATGAACGCTTCAATGATCCAGTTGTGGCCGTGGGTCCTTGAGCAGTTCCCGTCATATCCCCGCAAGGCATGGGCTGCTGAAAAATGGTCTGTTATATGTATTTCATAAATTGAGGGCATTGGATTCTCCGTTGGCTTTCAGATTCTGATTTATACCAGCATTAAAGATGATGGTCAAGAGCCAAAGCCATGAGCCTTATAAACCTTAAAGACGGAAGAATTGTATTGACAAACCGGTATGAAGTGGGCTACCAGAATAGACAGGGGAGAATCATGTGGTCCCCTGAAACCGTCAGCAAGGAGGAGGAATTATGTACAAAGCAGGGAATACGTGTCTGGCGCTTATGGTAATCGCCGCCCTTATACTGGTGCCGGCATCCGCCGGTGCAGGAATGCAGAGTTCGGCCAAAGAGCCTTCCGCCGGCGCCATGACCGCGGATATTGTCATGGCAAGACCGATTGGCCTTGTTTCCCTTATACTTGGTTCATCACTTTTCGTGGTGTCGCTTCCGTTATCCGCTCTGGGAAAGAACGTGGGTGTCGCTGCTGATAAGCTTGTGAAAGAGCCTGCCGAATATACGTTTAACAGACCCCTGGGAGAAATGTAGCGCCTGCCTGAAATAAAAAAGCCCCTCCAGAAAGGAGGGGCATTGTATTTATGGTAGCGATGCAGGGATTTGAACCCCGGACTCTGCGGATATGAGCCGCATGCTCTGACCAACTGAGCTACATCGCCAAAACAAAACCTGACTCATATATCATCGGGAAAAGGGAAAGTCAAGCTTTAATTCCCCTGGTCGGGCCGGGAATGACCGGCAAGCTTCACGGAAAAGTTTTCCAGGTTTTCCGGCAGGTTTGAAAAAACGATCATAAATGGAATGGAGCCGTTGGGTCTGATGTTCTCGTTGGAGTCTCCGGTTCCGCTTTTTTGTGTAAGAAGCCGGTCTATTTGCTCCATGTCGCCTGTTTTCAGTGTTTCTTCAGGAATCCTGTTGCCGCAGTAGGCTTGTTTGGTGCGGGCGGTCACATCCCCTTTTGTGATAAGCGTACCCTCCACCTTGATATGGCTGACCGGAAAATCGGAGTTGTTGGCTGCCTTTCCGGTAATGATAAAGAGTTTGCCTTCCTCTTTGTTGCTTGCAAATCGTCCGTTTATGCTCTGGTTGTCAAGGGATATATCCGCGGGAGCGGGTTTTTTCTGGTACTTCTTCAGCGTGGACTCGATAAGCGGAATTTCAAGGGAAGAGAGGTACGGAACCTGGATTCCCATGATGATACATGCGCTGTAACCGGTTACAAGTATGATGGCGATTACCAGAATGGAGAGTATGAATTTGAGCAATTTTGACCCTCCAGAGGGTTTGGAGGGTTTGTCCGGCTCCATGAGGTCATGCATTTGGGGCTTTTCGATTTTCGGGTCCACTGAAGCCTCCTGCTCGCCGATTTCGAAAGCCCCCTCGGCCTCATCCTCTGTTTCGGGCTGATAATCATCTTCAGCCTCTTCAGCCTCATCATCCTCGAAGTCATCTTCCAGGGATTCATCATAAAGGGTCAGGTCGAACTCCTCCACCTCTTCTTCATCAGAGCCGCCGGCAGGCTCTTCATCTTCTTCAAGCTCTATGTCTGCATACTGATCATCCCGGTCTTCAAGTTCAGATTCATCCTCCTGCCGTAACCCGGAGGCATCATCCAGCTCTATGTCCATTTCATCCGGTTCAGCGATATCCAAATCCCCGATTTCAAGTTCAGGGGGGGGCTGGGTGGAAGGTTCGGCCGGTTCCTGACCGGTCACCGCTTTAAGGCTCGATTTCTCAAGGTCGGTTTTTCCAGGCCGGAGGGATTCCCGGTCGTCTTCATCCTCAAGATCACTGTCTATTTCAAGTTCGAAAGAGTCGTCATCATCTGCCGTAAAATCGAATTCAGCCTCTTCATTCTCCAGGGCATCAAATTCTTCCTCAGGCATCTCTTCAAGGTCGTCCATGCTCAACTCTAAAGTCTCGTCATCCAGGTCGAGATCAAACCCCGGGTCCTTGTCAGGTTCGTCCGTGTCAATATCGTTCAGATCAAAGTCAAGGGAGCCACCTTCATCCTCCAGGTCCATTCCTTCAAGGTCAAGGTCAAGGGAGTCGCCTTCTTCTTCCTCTTCAAGGTCAAGGTCAAGGGGCTCGCCTTCTTCTTCCTCTTCAAGGCTGAAAGCATCCTCTGTGCTTATATCCGGACCAGGCTGCTCCTGTTCAGTGCTTTCAGGGAGTTCAAGTTCGTCCTCCAGGGGTTCAAATTCCGTTTCCGAAGGGGTGCCCGGTTCTTCTGCAGGGGCGGACGGTTCCGAACCAGACGCTTCATCCTCTTTTTCAAGAAATCGGATTTCTTCTTCAAGTTCCTGGTCCAGCTCAAGTTCATGTGCCGGAAAAGGATCTTCAGGGGACTCCTTGCCGGTTTCCTGATCCGCTCCCTTTTTACTTTCGTCTTCTTCATCCTCAATGCCTAGCTCGCTACCGATATCGTCGATTCCTTCCAGTCCGAAAAAGGATTCGTCTGCAGGGGTGGTTTCAGGGTCTTCTTCCGAAGGTGCGGGGGGCTCTTCCAGCGGCTCGGTCTTTTCTTCCTCTTTATCTTTTTCATCCTGTATTGATGATTCAGGGGGAAAAGCGGTAAACACTTTGCTGCACACGCTGCACCTTACCTTGGAACCGGTCTGTTTGATGAGGGTTTCATCAAGGTTGAATTTTGTTGAACACTTATCACAGGTGATAATCATTAAAACCCCTTGTCTTTATAATTTCAGATCATAAATTTCCGGCAAATATCTGAATCTTTCATTATAATCAAGTCCATACCCTACAATGAAACCTTTTTCAAGGGTAAAACATGAATAATCCACATTAATTCGGCTTTCCCGCCTCTCCTGTTTGTCAATCAGGGTACAGATCTTCACGGATTCAGCCTTCAGGGATTCCATATGTGCTTTAAGGGAGACAATAGTACGCCCGGTGTCAACAATATCTTCAACCAGGAGAATATGTCTTTTGCTTATGTCGAGGTCCGGTTCTTTGGTGAATTTTATTTTGCCCGTGCTTGTGGTGCCTTCGTAGCTTGAAGCACCTATCAGGTCGATTTCATGCTCTATTTCCATCGCCCTTGTCAGATCTGCAAGGAAAATGAAAGAGCCTTTTAAGACGCCTATTAAAAGTGGATTTTTGTCTTTATAGTCGTGATTCAGCCTTGATGCGGTCTCTTTGATTTTTTTTTTGATCTCGACCGCCGGGATCATTGGTATAAGCTTATTCATGACTGTCTCTTATACCCCGGATTCCCGCAATTTTTCAACCAAATTTTTCTGTTCTTCAGTAAGCGATCTCGGGAACAGCACATGGATGACCACATACAGATCCCCGGCACCGGATTTTTTCATATACGGCACTCCGTGTCCGGTAAGCCGCATTTTGGACTTGTGGCTCGTACCCGGAGGGATGTTGAGATTGATTTCTTTTCCTGCAGGGGTGGATACGCTCACTTTGGTGCCGAGCAGGGCATCTGTGAGTCTGATTTCTTTTCTGGTGTATATGTCGTTGCCGTCCAGCTCGTACCCGATGGGAGGCAGGGGTTTCGACTTCAGGTAAAGATCACCGTTTTTTCCCCCGTAAGGGCTTGCTTCGCCTTTCCCGGCGATTCTGATTTTTTTGCCCTCGGTCATTCCTTCGGGGATGGTTACGGTAACCGTTTTGGTTCGTCCTCCCTCGTTCACGCTTAGTGTCTTTTTGGTGCCATTGATGATTTCATCCAGGTTCAGTGATATTTCATGCTCTATATCATTGCCTTTCATCTGCCGCTGCCCGGTTTTAAAACCTCCGCCCATTCCGAACGGGTCAGCCCCCATGCCTCCCCTGGAGGAAAATGAAGGGCCGCCGCCCCGGCTGAATCCGCCGCCGAAGCTCTGGGAAAATCCCCTGGCGGAGCCGCCGCCGAAGCCGAATTCCCTGAGAATGTCTCCCAGGTCGAAATCCTTGAAAATGTCCTCCTGGGAGTATTGCTGCTGGAAGTTTTCAGAGCCGAAGGTATCGTACTGCTTGCGTTTTTCCGGGTCGCTGAGCACGGCATATGCCTCGCTGATTTCCTTGAATTTAGCTTCCGACTCCTTATCACCTTTTGTCTTGTCAGGGTGGTATTTCAGTGCAAGTTTTCTGTATGCTTTCTTTATTTCATCATCAGATGCGTTTTTGTCCACGCCGAGTATTTTGTAATAATCTTCCGCCATTTTTCACCACTTCCTTTTCCATTTTGTTTAAAGCTGAATTCTGTAATGTGTCTGAAATCGGATATTATTTTTTTTATGAATATATTTAAAATAATAAATAATTGGAATGTGTCAAGAACTCCCGTGTTTCCGGAACCCTGTTATGGCGACCATCAAAACGGACAAGGCCGCAGGGGTGATTCCCTCTATTCTTGATGCCTGTCCAAGGGAAGCCGGGTTGATTTTTTCAAGTTTTTCACGGATTTCCCCGGAAAGTCCGTGAACTTTTGAATACTCAAGGTCTTCGGGAATTTTGATTCTCTCCATGTCTTTGTACTTTTCAATCTCTTTTTGCTGCCGCAGGATGTATCCTTCGTATTTGAGCTCAATTTCCGCCTGCTTTTTAATCCGGTTGTCAACCGTTTCCGGGGAGGGGCTCAGCGCCTCCACATCTTTGTAGGATATTTCCGCCCTTTTGAGAAGCTGATCAAGGTTGATTCCCGTGGTAAGGGGCGGAGTGCCCCTTTTTTCCAGATATTCGTTCACGGGTGTCTCAGGCTTGATCACGGTGTTTCTGATTCTCTTTATTTCCTTTTGGGATGCCTTCTTTATCCACCGTACCCTTTTCAGTGTATCCCCGCTTACAAGTCCGAGTTCATGCCCCTTTTCCGAAAGCCTCAGGTCGGCGTTGTCCTCTCTCAGCATCAGCCGGTACTCAGCTCTTGATGTGAACATTCTGTAGGGTTCCTTGGTACCTCTTGTGACAAGATCATCAATCATGACACCTATGTAGGCTTCGGACCTGTCCAGGATGAAAGGCGGCCGTCCCTGTTCTCTGCAGGCGGCGTTGATGCCGGCCATGAGGCCCTGGGCCGCGGCTTCTTCATACCCGGATGTGCCGTTCACCTGTCCGGCAAGAAACAGGCCTGATATCTTTTTTGTTTCAAGTGCAGGGGAGAGTTCCAGCGGGTTTATGTAATCATATTCTATGGCATAGGCCGGCCTCATGATTTCAGCCTGTTCCAGCCCTTTCACAGACCGGACGAATTCAACCTGGATTTCCATGGGAAGGCTGTTACCGAGACCGCTTGCGTATATCTCCTTTGATTCGATTCCTTCATACTCAAGTATTACCCGGTGGGAGTCCCTGTCGGGAAACTTTACCACTTTGTCTTCAAAAGAGGGGCAGTATCTTGCGGACTTGCCTTTTATGCTTCCGCCGTACAGGGCGGAATGCCGGATATTGTTCCTTACGATCTCCATGGATTTCTTGCAGGTGGCTCCCATATAGCTGGGCAGCAGGGGCAGGGACGGAGTGCCTGTGGAAAATGAAAACGGGTTCGGCCCGGGATCGGAGTCCTGGAGGCTGAAACAGGAAAAATCAATGCTGTCCGCATGCAGCCTGGGCGGGGTTCCGGTTTTCATCCTGCCTGTTGTGAATCCGGTTTCAGCCAGGTCGCGTGCAAGGCCCTTGGAGGCGAATTCCCAGGCCCTTCCTGCATCAATGGATACCGATCCGATATGGACCCGGCCTTTGAGGAAAGTACCGGTTGCGATGACCACGCATCCGGCTGAGTATCCGAAACCTGTGTTGTCTATAATGCCTGTGACTGTTCCGTCCTCGATGATAAGGTTTTCCGCCATTGCCTGTTTGATGTCCAGGTTTTCCGCATTTTCCAGGGCTTTTTTCATGTTCCGGTGATAAAGGGCTTTGTCGTTCTGTGTCCGGGTGGATTGAACAGCCGGCCCTTTCCGGGTGTTCAGGGTGCGGTACTGCATGGCGGAGCTGTCTGTTATTTTGGCCATGCAGCCGCCCAGGGCGTCTATTTCCTTGACCAGCTGCCCTTTTGCCATCCCGCCTATGGAAGGACTGCAGGGCATGGATGCGATTTTATCCATGTCAATGGTCATCAGAAGTGTTGCACAGCCCATTCGGGCGGCGGCAAGGGCTGCCTCGCATCCGGCGTGGCCTGCGCCGATTACGGCCACGTCATAATTTTTTTTGTAAAAGGTCATACATGTCCGGTTTAAGTTGATTGTTTCAGGTTTGTCTCATTTGTTGGGGCAAACTTGAAAAACGCTCGTTTCAGGTTTAATATATACCGGAATGGAGAGTTTTTCAAGATTGTTGAGAATATGAAAGGATATGGATGGCCGGAAAAAGCAGATACAATGACTACAACTCCTATTTGAGGTCCTTGTTCAATGAAAGGGTGCAGAAGATCGTGATCGATTCGGGGCTGACCTGTCCGAACAGGGACGGTTCCATATCCTCGGGCGGGTGCATCTACTGTAACTCCAGGGGTTCCGGAACAGGTGCATTTTCACGGGAAGAATCAATACAGCAGCAGGTGGAGGCGGGAAAGAAGGCCATGAAAATACGGTACAAGGCCCGGAAGTTTCTGGCGTACTTTCAGTCCTATACCAACACTTATACATCCTGTGAACACTTGAAATCCATGTTTGACAAGGCCCTTTCCTCCGAAGGAATGGCAGGAATGGCAGTGGGCACACGCCCGGACTGTGTGGATGAAGAGAAACTCGATCTTATCGCCTCCTACACTGCGGACTATCTGGTCTGGGTGGAATACGGTGCGCAGTCAGTGCATGACAGGACACTGGCACTTATCAACCGCGGACATACCTTTGGTTCCCTGGAACGGGCTGTTGAAATGACCCGGTCAAGGGGAATTAACGTATGCGTTCACGTGATTCTGGGCCTCCCCGGAGAAGACAGGGGCATGATGCGTGAAACCGCGCTGGAACTCGGCCGCATCGGGATCGACGGGATCAAGATTCATCTGCTTTATGTGGTGAAAGGAACCCGGCTGGAGACAATGTGGCGAAACGGCGCATACACCTGCATGGAGCAGAATGAATATGTGGAGGCGGTGTGCGATTTTATAGAAAGGCTTCCGGAGAATGTCGTAATACAGCGCCTGACCGGAGATCCCCACCCTCAAGAGCTTGTGGCTCCCTGGTGGGCGGAACGGAAAAGCGAAACCCTGGGCATGATCCGGCGGAGACTCGAAGAAAGAGACATCCGGCAGGGTGATAAACGGCATGCCTGAATTTACCGGTCCCGGCAGGTATTCTGATGGCAGGTCCTCAAGATAATTCCGTCACCCGTCACCCGTCACATGGATTCCCTTGTTCAGGTGATAACGGCCGGTCAAGGGGTAAATATGCTGTCAAGTATTGTCCCTGTTCCTTTTTTGAAAGCTTTCAAGGGCTTCACTTCTCTCTTCAGTGTTCACGCAGGCCAGGCAGGCTTCGATTTCGTAATCCATCAGCGCTTCAAGTCCTGTTCCGTCCCGTGCCATGAGAAGACCCTTTTTCATGCGGGCGATGGAGAACGGTGAATTTCCTGCGATTTCCCGGGCCAGGTGAAGGGCTTCCCTGAGAAGTTTTTCAAGAGGGACGGAAAAATTGACAAGGCCTATTCTCTCGGCTTCCTTGCCGTCGATATTCCTGCCGGTAAATAGAAGTTCGCTTGCTTTTCCCGGTCCCACAAGCTCCTGGATAAGCCGGAATGCTCCGCCGGTCACAGAGGATTCGACCTTGGCTTCAGGGGAGCCGATGACGGCCTCAAAAGCCGCGATCCTGATGTCACAGGCAAGTGCAAGTTCATATCCCGACCCGAGCGCGTATCCGTTCAGCGCTGCAATGGTGGGCTTGCCGAATCGCAGGATATTCCTTGAAGCCTTCTGCACAGACTCCAGGTAGCTTCGGTATTCTTCCGGCTTTCTGGTTTTCGACTCCTTGAGATCCGCGCCCGAGGAGAAAGCCCTGCCTTCTCCGGTGAAAATCAGGGCCATTATTTCAGGATCATCTGCCGCCTTGTCAAGCGCATTCAGTATATCCTGCCACATCTGCCGGTTCATGGCATTGAGAACATCGGGCCTGTTAAGTTTGATAAGGCAGATGTTTTCCGTTTTTTCAAAAACAATGGTTGTATAGTTCATTAAACCTTCCAGTCTGCCGCGTTTAAAATCATCACCATGGCCGGGGGGCGGATCGCAACCGTCATGGCATAAAAGCTCCCGGTTCAAGCTGAACAGGGATTGTTATTTTCAGGTACAGTATACAATCCTGTGAAACCGTAAGTCAACGAAAAGACGGGATTTCGTCAATCCTGCACCGGAGGGCGGTGAAGGTGAAATTGATCGGCTGTTTTCAAAGCGGGTGGTCGTTGACTTTCAGGCGCGTATTTTCAGGGTGCTGGTTGATGTTTCCACCCGTGAACAAGCGTTTGGAGTTCGGGTTGACAACCTTGTGAAAATGGGTAATATTTGATTCAGAAACAAAGGAAGTTCGTGGGGCAGGCTGTACCATTCATCCTCATTCTGCCGATTGAACTTCAGATCGCACTTATTTGAATATGAAAAAAATCGCCGCCTTCGTGAAAACCCTTAATGGAGGGACGTTATGAATTATGATAAAGTAGCGCCGAAGAAATATCAAGTGTATACAGCGAAAAATTTCAAGAAAATTAAGCAGCTTGAGTGCGTACCTGACGATGTTCTGACCTCCGTGGATGTTGTGTCAAAGGTGTTTGCGTTCAAGACTAACAATTACGTGGTGGATGAACTGATAAACTGGGAAAAGGTTCCGGACGATCCGATTTTCAGGCTTGTTTTTCCTCAAAAAGGGATGCTTTCGGATCACGAGTATTCCCATATGAAGTCTCTTGTGATGAACAGCGCCTCTCCCGGAAGTATCCGGGCAAATGTTGCGTCGATCCACAAGAGGATGAATCCTCACCCGGCAGGGCAGATGGAACTGAATGTCCCGGAAAGCACGGGTATACGCGGACTTTCCGGTGTGCAGCACAAATACGATGAAACCGTGCTTTTTTTTCCTTCCCAGGGCCAGACCTGCCATGCCTTTTGTACATACTGCTTCAGGTGGCCCCAGTTTTCAGGACTGGACAACTACAGGTTCGCCTCAAAGAACGTGGATGCCTTGATCCGGTATATTGAGATGCATCCGGAGATCACCGACCTTCTGATAACAGGAGGGGATCCTCTTGTTATGTCGGCAAAAGTACTTGAACAATACATTGATCCCGTCCTGAAAAGCTCGCCCGGAAACCTGTCCACCATACGGATCGGAACCAAAGTCCCGGCATACTGGCCGTACAGGTTTCTCACGGATAACGATTCTGATGATCTGATGAGGCTGTTTTCAAGGATTGCGGAATCCGGTTATCATCTGGCGTTGATGGCCCATTATACTCATTACAGGGAGCTTGAAACTCCTGCGGCAGAAGCTGCGGTCAAGAGACTCCGCCAGGCCGGAGCAGTGATCCGGTCCCAGAGTCCGGTGGTCAGGCATATCAACGATAACCCTGAAGTCTGGTCAAGAATGTGGGAAATCCAGGCCGGACTCGGGGTCATCCCTTATTATATGTTCGTGCAGAGGAACACAGGGCCCAGGTCTTATTTCAGCCTGCCCCTGAAACAGGCGTATGATATTTTTACTGAATCCTATAAGGGGGTTTCAGGCCTTAAGCGGACCGTCAGGGGGCCGTCCATGTCAGCTGCTCCGGGCAAGGTGCTTGTTGAAGGGATCACCGGCATCAGAGGGGAAAAATATTTTGTGTTGAAATTTATCCAGGCCAGGAATCCGGAATGGGTGAACCGGATCTTTTTTGCTGAATATGATGAACGGGCGTGCTGGCTGGATGAACTCACACCTGCCTTCGGAGAACAGGAGTTCTTTTTTGACCTCCGTGATGCTGCTTAATCGGTGCGTTTGCTGATGATCGATTCAAATCCGGCGGAGTAGAACGGAACCAGTTCCCCGTTCGAATCCTTTTTCAGGATCATGCTTTCCGTATGGTCCAGGCGGTTGACAAGGTCAAGCCCTTTTCGAATGTCCATTACCATCAGGGCGGTGGCAAGTCCGTCTGCGGATGTGCAGTCCTTTGCGGCAACCGATGCGCTGACCACCCGGTTGTCCACCGGGTATCCTGTTTTCGGGTCTATGATGTGGGAGAAGGTTTGACCGTTGATCCGGAAAAAGTTGCGGTAGGTCCCGCTGGTGGCAAGGGCTCCGTTGCTGATGGGGACGATCCGGTAGGGCGGCGATCCGGCAGAGTTTCCGGAAGGATCGCTGATGCCGATTTTCCATTTTTCACCCTGTGCATTCCTGCCGGAGGTGAAAACCTCCCCTCCGATTTCTACGAGATATCGGGTATATCCGAATGATTCCATAAGTCCGGATACGGCATCCACCCCGAAGCCTTTTGCAATTGATCCAAGGTCAAGTTCAATCCCGGCTGACTTTTTTTTAAGTCTCTTCCCGGAAAGCTCAACCTTGTCGAACCCGGTCCGTTTCAGCATCCGTGCTATGCTCTTTCGGCCGGGGATCGGCCCGGGTTCGGAGCCGGGGCCGAAATGCCACAGCCCCAAAAGGGGCTTTACAGTGCCGTCCCATGATCCTCCGGTGAGACGATAAATCTGTTTTGCCTTTTTCACGACCCGGGAAAAATCCTCTGATACATGGACCCATTCATTTTTGTCAGCACGGTTGAACCGGGATATTTCACTTTGAGGATTAAAAACCGACATCTGTCTGCTTATCATTTTAAGTTTTACATCTATTCTGTTTTTCAGAAGACGGGCGTCGATTTTTTTTCTTGAAACCACTGTAATATTGTAAAATGTTCCCATGGTCCGGCCGGAAATATGGTATGATTTCCAGATTCCGGCATCTGTCCCTAAGGGGAAAACAAGGCAGATGAAGGCTGCAATCCCGATGATCAGGCGGAAAATTCCCGGGTGGTATACGTTCAAATGAATCCTCCTTGAAATTTATATCATATCCAGTATAACCGATACAGCAGGATTTTCAAGGCGGAGCAGCCTTTGGTGACAACCTGGAGAATAAATTCATCATAAATTACATGGAGACTGTTTTAATGGAAAAGGGCGGATACATAGAAAAGGCGTTGTCCATGGGAGCAAGTGACGCCGCTTTTATCAGCACGGGAGACCTGCGGGTCGATGACAAGTTCCCCGGGTATTGCAGGGAGCCCGGATGCAGCGGATACGGCCGTTCCATGAGCTGCCCGCCCAATGTAATGGGGCCTGTAAAGTTCAGGGATTACATTGCCCGGTTTGAAAATGTTCTTGCGTTCAAGTTTGATATCCCCTGGGATATCCTTGTCAGCGATGACCGGTATCAGGTTTTCCGGGTTCTGCATGAAACAGCCACCACCCTGGAGCAATATGCAAGGCAGGAAGGGTATATCAATTCAAAAGCCTATGCCGGGGGATCGTGCAAGAATATTTTCTGCAGCAGCCATGATTTTTGCAACGTACTTTTCGGAACAGGAGAATGCCGT